>CAMFLD010000136.1 GCA_945957245.1 uncultured Flavobacterium sp.
CCTTATGGGAGGCAGCTTTGTCATTAGATGTCACTATTTCCAAAGAGAGTAAAATCTATCCAAAACGCTTTACTTTATACGATGAAATCTATATCGGGCATACTCCCGTTACAAGGATTGGAGAAACAACTCCTGTGCACAAAGCATGTATCTGGAATATTGATACCGGAGCTGCTTTTAAAGGGCCACTTACCATTATGGATGTCGATACTAAACAGTTTTGGCAAAGCGAACCTTTAAATGAATTGTATCCTGACGAGAGAGGAAGAAATTAGTTTTTTGAATGAAAAACAATCATTTCTGAGGTCAGTATTTATAAATTTCTACATTTGCACCTTAATTCAGTATATATGAAAAAATTATTTACACTATTGGCTATAGCTGTGTTTGGCTTTGCCAATGCGCAGGCTTATAAAGGGAAAGGAGACATTAAAGGACAGGTAGGATGGAATATTCAAAGCCACGGAAACGGAATCAATGTTTCTGCTGATTTTGGGATTGGAGAAAATATGTCTTATGGTTTTGTAGCTTCTTATCTGCTTTCGGTTACCGAAGTGGATGGAGTTAAGCCTACTTTTGGTGACAGGGCTGATGCTAAAGTTCGTTTCAATGCCAATTTGGGCAATGTTTTTGGACTAGATAAAAATATTGATATTTATCCGGGGCTTAACTTGGGAACCAGAAATTTTGGAGCTCACTTAGGCTTTAGGTATTTCTTTACAGATGGCTTCGGAATTTATACTGAAGCCGGTGTTCCCTTAGCAAGATATGATTCCAATGTTCAGGGATTTGATAAATATAACAACCAGTTCGTATTTCAGATAGGAGCTTCATTTAATTTATAAGATGAGTATTGTTACCGAAAAAAGATTAAGGGACCGAAGCGGTTCTTTATGTGAAATCAGTGGGAGTGATGAAAATCTTGTGGTTTATTTGGTGGAACCAAAAACCGAAGCTACTCCTGAAAACTGTATCCTGATTTCAAAAAAATTAAAAGACCAGATAGAAAATCCTGAAACTACAGATGCAAATGACTGGAGAGGATTGAATGATAGTATGTGGAATGAAAACCTTCCGGTACAGATTGTTTCCTGGAGAATGCTGGCCCGATTAAAAAACCATGATTTATTGGACATGATGTATCTTGATGAAGATGCTTTAGAATGGGCAAAAGCAACTGGTGAAGGAGAAGACGAAGAAGGAAAGATCATCCATAAGGATTCCAACGGAAATATTCTTGCCGATGGTGATTCGGTAGTTTTGATTAAAGATTTAGATGTGAAAGGAGCTAACTTTACAGCAAAACGCGGAGCGGCAGTGCACAATATCAAATTGGTTTGGGACAATGCCGAGCAGATTGAAGGCCGTGTTGAAGGACAGCAAATAGTCATTTTGACTCAATATGTAAAGAAAACAAAGTAATAGGAAGCAAGAAGCAAGACCGCTTCGCTGAAAGAAAACCAAGCCGGTCTTAAAAGTCAAAATAATAAAAACCAAAAGGCGTCCTGAATTTCAGGACGCCTTTCTTTATTCTTGCAGCGAAGCGGTCTTGCTTCTTTTTTCTTAAAGATCAAATTTAATCCCCTGTGCCAATGGCAGGTTGGTTGTGTAGTTGATGGTGTTGGTTTGTCTTCTCATGTAGACTTTCCAGGCATCAGAACCTGACTCACGGCCGCCTCCGGTTTCTTTTTCACCACCAAAAGCACCCCCAATTTCTGCTCCTGAAGTACCAATATTTACATTGGCAATTCCGCAGTCAGAACCGGCATGTGATAAGAAAGCTTCTGCTTCACGAAGGTTGTTGGTCATAATGGCTGATGATAACCCTTGAGCCACACCATTTTGCAATTCGATGGCATTAGTTACATCACCAGAGTATTTGAGTAGGTATAAAACCGGTGCAAATGTTTCATGCTGAACGATTTCAAATGAGTTATCCGCCTCAGCAATTGCCGGTTTTACATAACAGCCACTTTCGTAACCTGCACCAGAAAGCACACCGCCTTCAACAAGGATTTTTCCGCCTTCGGCAACTACTTTTTCTAAAGCTTTGTTATACATTGCTACGGCATGGGTATCGATAAGAGGACCTACGTGATTGTTTTGGTCTAATGGGTTACCGATACGTAATTGACCATAAGCACTAACAATAGCGTCTTTTACTTTATCGTATATGCTTTCATGGATGATTAAACGGCGTGTTGAAGTACAACGTTGGCCAGCAGTTCCCACAGCTCCAAATACAGCTCCGATTACTGTCATTTTGATATCGGCATCCGGAGTTACTATGATGGCGTTGTTTCCTCCAAGTTCCAATAGTGATTTCCCTAAACGGGCAGCCACTTCCTGAGCAACAATTTTACCCATTCGGGTTGAACCTGTTGCAGAAACCAGAGGGACACGGGTGTCACGGTTTAATAACTGACCTATTTTGTAATCACCATTGATTAAGCATGAAATTCCTTCCGGAAGGTTGTTTTCTTTTAATACTTCGGCGATGATATTTTGGCATGCAATTCCGCAAAGTGGTGTTTTTTCAGATGGTTTCCAGATGCACACATCACCACAAATCCAGGCTAGAGCTGTATTCCAGGACCAAACTGCTACCGGAAAGTTGAATGCTGAAATAATACCCACAACGCCCAGCGGATGGTATTGTTCGTACATTCTGTGTCCCGGACGTTCAGAGTGCATGGTCAATCCGTGCAACTGACGGGATAACCCAACAGCAAAATCACAGATATCAATCATTTCCTGTACTTCTCCGTAACCTTCCTGAAGGGATTTACCCATTTCGTAAGAAACCAGTTTTCCCAGTGGTTCTTTGTATTTTCTTAGTTTTTCGCCAAATTGGCGTACGATTTCTCCACGTTTTGGTGCCGGCATCAGGCGGAATGTTTTGAAAGCTTCTGTAGCGGCCTGCATGGCTTTTTCGTAATCGGCTTCTGTGGATGCTTTTACTTTCCCTATTAATTGTCCGTCTACGGGAGAATACGATTCGAAAACTTCTCCGTTTGAAAACCATTGGTTTCCTGTTGAGGTTCCTTCGTTAATGGCTTTAACGCCAAGTATTTCGAGGGCTTCGGTCATGCCGAATTGTTGTGCAATTGTTGACATTGTATATTTTGTATTAGTTTGTTTTAAAATTGTTGTGGCAAAAGTAAATCTTTATTTTGAAATAATGGTAACTAGCCCAGATAGGAACGGCATCCTTTTTATGATTTGGAGAATCATAAAAAGATAGAGTGGATAGCTGGAAAAAGCTTCTTATAATTTTGCCGTGAATCTTGGATCAGTTTCCATTACGGTTCCGCATTTTTTGCAGGTTCTTAATTCTTTTGAATTGTAGAAATGTTCAAAATGAGGCAGAAAATCCTTTTCGATGTCGGTTAGTGGGAAATACACTTCATGGAGTTTGTTATTGCAGTTCTCACAGAACCAAAGCAATCCGTCTTTGGCATTGGTTCTGGCACGTTTAACTTCGATGACCAAGCCAATGGAGCCTTCACTCCTGTTAGGCGAATGTGGCGTTTTTGCGGGATGAAGGTACATGTCGCCAGCGGATAGTTTCATAGCTTTTTTTTCGCCGTTGTCCTGTACATAAACGGTAATATCGCCTTCGAGCTGGTAGAAAAGCTCTTCGGTTTCGTTGTAGTGGTAGTCTTTTCTGGCGTTAGGGCCGGCTACTACCATTACGATGTAATCTTCAGAGTCTATGTAGAGGTTTTTGTTGCCTACGGGTGGTTTAAGCAAATGGCGGTTTTCATCGAGCCATTTATGGAGGTTGAAAGGTTTTGTGATTGCCATGTGAAAATGTTTCCACGAAGTTACTAAAAATAAAAAAGGTTAGCCAAAACTAACCTTTAAATATGTTTTATTTAACTTCCTTTATCAGGTAAATGAAAGATGGGAAGTGGTCACTGTACCCAACATCATTCATGGAGTGCCGCAGCGGATATCCTTTGTACTGTCCTGTGGTTTGTATCATAAATGGTTTATTCCAGATTCCGGCTTTCCAATAACGGAAAGAGGAATAATCTTTTTGGATTAAGGTTTCAGATACCATGATTTGGTCAAAAATATCTCCGGCATCACGGTAGAAAAGTGTAGCGTTTCCTTTGTAGAACATTTCTTCGAAAGGGTTGTAAACACCAAATTGTTTTACTTCTTCCTGTTTGCGTTTTGCGCCTACGCCTTCTTTGACACTTTTGTTATAGGTTCCATCATTAAGGTCGCCCATGTTGATGATTTTGGCATTTGGATTTATTTTGTAGATGGAATCCATGATTTTGCGATCCAATCTTCCTGCAGCTTCACGGAATGGAGAGCTTTTTTTCTCACCGCCTGAACGGGACGGCCAGTGGTTTACCATGATATTGATTTCTTCGCCATCCAGTAATCCGGTAACAAGCAAAACGTCACGGGTGTATACACGGTCAAGGTTTTTGTCGACTTCTGATTTGTCATCGGAAGCATCGTCTTTGTCGTGTTTCTCTTTTATGTTATTGTTAAGCTGATTTTTGTATATCAGCAACGGGATGTTTTTATAGCTTGTAGGTTTGAAATGTTTCTTTTGGTATAGGAAACCTACGTCAATTCCTCTTTTGTCTGGGGAATCGAAGTGTACAATACCGTAGTCCTGTGCTAACATTTCGGGTTCTTTAACCAAGTCTTCAAGAACGCCTCTGTTTTCAATTTCTGCACCTCCAATAATAACAGGCGCTTCTTTTTGCTGGTCGTTTGTACCAATTTGGGATAATACTTTGGCAAGGTTGTGCAATTTCTGGTGGTATTTTTTGGAAGTCCAGTTCTGAACTCCGTTGGGCAGCCATTCTTCATCGTTGTTTGGTCCGTTGATGGTATCGAAAAGGTTTTCGAAATTGTAAAAAGCTACAGTATGCACAATATATTTTTTTGTCTGTGCATTTGCGTTAAAAATTGCGAATAAAACAAAGAAAACGGCTATAAATTTTCTAATTATCATAAATGTATATTAATTTAATATCAAGTTTTATACAAACTTCGAGCCAAATGTATATAATATTATTAAAAGATGTACATTTGTCGGCTTTAAGTTTTTATTAAGACTTAAAGCGAAGGAAAAAATTAATTTAACTTTATTTATGAAAAAACTTGTTTTTAGTACTTTACTAGTCTTGCAGGTACTTTTCAGTTTTGCACAGTCTACGACCGGAATTAAAGGGAAAGTTGTAGATTCCAAGACGCAAAAGCCTCTGCAGAATGTTGTAGTTTCTATTCAAAACACCAGTCTAACTTCCTTAACGGATGGAGCCGGTGTTTTTAATTTTAAAGATGTGCCTAATGGCAGTCAATTGGTGCAGGTTAAAAGTGTTGGTTATAAAGACCAACTTTTATCTGTTGATGTTGAACAGGGTAAAATTTTGGATTTAGGTATTATTGCCTTTGAAGAAGATATTACCGTTGAGCAGCAACAGGCTATCATTGCGATTACCGACAATGATTTGGGTGATGATAACAGTGGTTCTGAGAGCACTGCCGGATTATTACAGGCATCAAGAGATGTTTTCCAACAGGCTGCAGCATTCAACTGGGGACAGGCTCGTTTTAGAATGAGAGGTCTGGACAGTGAATACGGAACTACAATGATTAATGGTATCGTTATGAATAAAATTTATGATGGAAGACCACAATTCAGTAACTGGGGAGGTCTTAACGATGCTACTAGAAACCAAGAATTTACCAACGGTTCCTCACCATCTGATTATACTTTCGGAAGTATTTTAGGAACTAATGAAATAAACACAAGAGCTTCATTTTACAGAAGAGGAAACAGAATCTCGTTTGCCGGAACCAATACCAATTATAATGGCAGAATCATGGGAACAACAGCATCCGGAATGAGAAACGATGGTTGGGCTTATGTAATTTCGGCTTCAAGAAGATTTAGTGTTGATGACGGAACGTATTTTGATGGAACTTCATATAATGCCAATTCATTTTTTGCAAGTGTTGAAAGAAAAATAAGTTCTAATAACTCATTGAACTTTACATCGATTTTTGCTCAAAACAGAAGAGGTAAAAACTCACCTAACACTAAAGAGGTAACGGATCTTGCAGGAAATCAATATAACTCCTACTGGGGTTGGCAGGATGGTTACAAAAGAAACTCAAGAATCAAGGAAATTGAAGAACCAATTTTCATTTTGAGTGATTACTGGAAAATTACTCCTAAAACTAATTTAAATATGAACCTATCTTACCAGTTTGGTAAAGTAGGTAATAGCCGATTGGATTACCAAGGTGTAAATAATCCTGATCCTACCTATTACAGAAATATGCCAAGTTACTTCACTTCATTGTATGAAACTGACCCGGCTATTGTAACTTTAACTGATCCATCTGCTTACGCTCCGGGAGGTTTAGGAGGTATTCCAACGCCGGATGCAACAGGAGCGGCTAATGCACCTTTCTTAGCTTCACCTCAAATTGACTGGAATAGAATGTATCAGGCAAACCAAGCTGCTAATTCCGTTGGTGATGGTGCAAAATATGTTCTTTACGAAGATAGAACTGACGACAGACAATGGACAGCAAACACTATTTTAAGCTCACAATTGGCAGATCATATTGTTCTTAATGCTGGTGGTAGTTTGACAAAAGTTAAATCGCATAACTTTAGAAAATTATTAGATTTATTAGGAGGTAACTACTATAATGACATTACTCTTTTTGGTTCAGGTTTGCAACAACAATCCGACTTGAACAATCCTAACAGACAAGTTGGAGAAGGAGATACTTTTGCCTACAACTATAATTTGTATACTACAAAATATGACATGTTTACTCAATTTAAATTCACTTACAAAAAAGTGGAATTTTATCTAGGTCAAACATTCTCACGTTCAGAGTACCAAAGAGAAGGATTATACAAAAACGGATACTACTCAACAAACTCACAAGGATACAGCACCAAAGAAACTTTTGATAACTTCGGTTTCAAAGGTGGGCTAACTTATAAAATAACTGGAAGACAATTCCTGACTTTCAACGGAGTTTACATGTCGAAAGCACCAAGTTTGAGAAATGTTTTCAATAATGCCAGAGTAAATAACAACGTTACTGTAGGTGTTACAAACGAAACCATTACAAGTGCCGATTTGAGTTACATTATCAATTCACCTAAGTTAAAAACTAGATTGACAGCATTCTATTCAAGAATTCAAAACCAAACAGAAACTTCATTCTTCTTTGGTGATGGAGCTGGTATAGAC
>CAMFLD010000137.1 GCA_945957245.1 uncultured Flavobacterium sp.
TCAGCAGTAATTATCAAACTTGAAACACTCATAAAATTATCAGGCATAAAATCTATTGATGATTCGAAATACTATTTTCAGTTTTCAAAAATAAATCCGGTTACCAATAAAGAAGAGTTTTTCCTGCCCAATAAAGAGGACTTTTCAGATCATTATTTCCAAACCGTAACCATTACAGACGGCGATTGGAAACTATATCTGATTGCACGGGACAAAAATGCTTTGTATTATCAGATACTTACTTCCTCTTTCCTTGGCTTTTTCCTTGCTTTGATTGGAGCATTCTGGGTAGTTTCCATCATGAAAAAACCTGCTGTGCTGCAAAAGAAAGTTTACCAACAGGCACAAAAAATCCAGGATAGAGAAATCGAATTCAAAACTTTATTCGAACAGGCCCCGGTAGGAATTGCCAAAATTGACAGTGAAACAGGTGATTTTATTACAATAAATGCCCAGTTTAGTAAAATTGTAGGTTATTCTGAGAAAGAACTGATGGAATCCAATTTCCAAAAAATAACACATCCTGATGATCTGAAAGAGAATTTAAAATACCTGTACAAACTTAAAGAAGGTAACCTTTCTGATTTTGCTGTGGAAAAAAGATACCTTCATAAATCGGGTAGAACTGTGTGGGTTAATCTGATTGGAGCCAAATTGCGTTCTTCAGACAGAAAGGGCAAGACGCATATAGCCATCATAGAGGACATCACCGATAAAAAACGTAGCGAAGAAGAACTAAAACAATCCTTTGAACTGGTATCGGAACAAAATAAAAGACTGCTCAATTTTTCCTATATCGTATCACATAACCTCCGGTCTCATACCAGCAATATCCAAATGATTTCAAACTTCCTTGAAACAGCCACAACCAAGGAAGAACGAGACGAAATGATTGACCTTCTGAAAAAAGTTTCGGATTCGCTCAATGAAACTATGGCAAACCTGAATGAGGTAGTAAGCATTCGTACCAACATCAATATCAAAATTGAAAAACTCAACCTTTATGAATATGTAGAAAAGGCTAAGGTTATTTTGGGTCAGCAAATTAGCCAAAGTGAAGCAGAGGTACAAAATTTGGTAAACAGCACAGTAGAAGTAAATTATAATACTGCCTATCTGGAAAGCATTCTCTTTAATCTCATTTCAAATGCAATTCGTTACCGCCAAATAGAGCGAAAACCAATAATCATTATTACCTTTGATGCCGAAACCAAGTGTATGAAAGTGCAGGATAACGGAATTGGTATTGACCTAAATAAAAATGGGGATAAATTGTTTGGAATGTACAAAACATTTAACAACAATCCTGATTCAAAAGGAATTGGCCTGTTTCTCGTTAAAAATCAGGTAGACGCTATGGGCGGAAGCATTACAGTCGAAAGCATCCTGAATGAAGGCACTACATTTACAATTCATTTCAAATGAGTAAAGTAATATGCATTATTGATGACGACCCAATTTATCAGTTTCTGATTAATAAGATTATTGGCACCACCGATGCCGGACATGAACTGATATTCTTCAAAAATGGTAAAGAAGCCCTGGATTATTTTACATTGGATTTAAAAAACAACCTGCCGGAAATCATCCTGCTCGATTTAGAAATGCCTGTTATGGATGGCTGGGATTTCCTGAAAGAAATTGATCAACTCAAAACTGATAATACTTCAATTTATATTGTAAGCTCTTCCATTTCACATGAAGATAAGGAAAAGGCTAGAACATTTTCTAAAATAAAAGGACATTACTCTAAGCCTATCAATTCTAACCGGATAAAGGAAATTACACAGAAAAGCGAATAAGGCGGCTTATTTTACAATCAGTTTTTTCGTAATACTATTTCCGTCCGAATAAATTTTTGCCATATAAATGCCTGACGTTAAATCCAGGTCAAGTTGGGTTTCGCCACTAAACTCCTGCTCCAATACCTTTTGACCTAAAGCCGAATAGATTTCTATTTTTCCATTAGTATTGATACCGGAAATGGTTATCCTGTCTTTCGCAGGATTTGGATATACTGTCACAGGTGTCCGATTGAACTCGGCATTAGCCAAAGCGGCAAACCATGGCTGCCCTACATTTGTGCCAAAAACATAATCTGCCAGTTTAGGAAAATCGATAAACGGGTTACGGTTTACCTGCCAGGTATAGATATAATTGTTTCGGTTCATTTCAAAATCGTCCCTTGGGTCACTTACATTCCATGTCAGCAAAGTCGCCAAGTCGCCAATCTGCCCTACAATATTTTCATTTGGATTACCATTAACAACATTCAGTCCATTATACCTTACTGCCATATAAAAAACGGCTCGGGCTACATCACCTTTCCAACTACTGGTTGGATTGGCTATAGGACCGTTGTAGTCAACACCATAATTTCTGTTATTTCTGGAGGAGTTTTCCTGTCCGTCTACAGCCCTTAAATGATGTGCATCCGATAAACCTGCTCCAATATCGTTTGGTCCGGTAGAAGCCCAAACATTAATCCCATCCGGAGGAAGATTGTATAAATCGCCGAAATTACCTCTCGACTGACAATAAATATGCTCACGGTTCCATTTTCCTATGATACTGTTTCCGGTTTGATAATCAATTTTGGATCGTGGTTGTTCGGTATAAATAAGCCATACCTGGTTGTTGTTTTCAGGATTCTGATCCGCTGTTTTAAGGATATTGATGATATCTCCGTAGGTATGGGCACGAACTACAGCGGGATTGGCTATAATATCCTGTATTGCCTGTTTAAGTGTAGCTCCTGATTTTCCTTCCAGTGAATCATAATAGCCTGCTGGGGCAGTACTGGTTACATTTCCATAAGTGGGATTTGTGGGTGTGCCAAAAGGCAGCGTCGAAAAGTTGATATCGTTGACACGTACGATACTGTTATTGTTCAGAATAATAAAATCGGAAGGAACAGTACCAATATGAACCAGCATTTCTTCGTCTCCATCATTAATTCCGTCATTCAAAAGTTGTATTACCGTAGATGCTGTATTGCTTCCTGCAGGAATAGTAATATTTAAGTTCCCGGTAAAATCAGAACTGTTGAAGGAACCATTAGTAAGGCTTAATGTAAAGTTGAGTGCTGAAGTTACCGCAACGTCTGTAGTAAAGGTAATGGTAATATTCTGACCCTCATTCACGGGGCTAACCGGACTGAAAGAAGTGGTTATCCCATTATAGATTATACCTGATCCGTCATTGTTGGCTCTTGGTGTCGGGGCTTTTATTTCATAAGTCCCGTCTGATTTTCTCTGAATAGATTGGTTAGCTGCCTGACCATTGGCGTTTTCATTATAGCTCGTTGTAACATTCAATGCTGTCATTAGTGCTGTTGCTGATGTTGTAGCACTATTACTGTAAACTAAGGCATCGATAAGATTGGTAGTTGTTCCGGCAGTATTGGTTGGAAAATCCTCTGCATTTCCAAGATAAATTGCCACAGCATCTGGACCGTTCTGTATCATACCATTAGGAATTACATAAGAACCTGAAGGGCTAACCTGAGCATTTGCTAAAAGTATAATTCCGTTACCATCCGTAACCAAACCATCTAAATCGATGGTATAATAACTCAGATTGGTCAGACCAGAAGAGCTTCCATTAAAAAAAACAACTACATATCCATCAAGTGGTGTAAAAGGAGCCGGTGTTTTGAGTTCTATGAATTCTTTAACGTCCGTAGAAGGTGTATCGGCATCCAACTCATTGATTACTACCTGTGCATTACCTATTGAGAAAAAAGCAAAAGCTATAAAACAAAATATTTTTTTTAGCATCATTCATATAATTGTGGACGACAAATATATTTATATACTGTGAGTAAAATCACAATACACTATGTTAAAAGTGCATAATATTGCCTCGGAAGTACTTAAATGAAGAAAAAACTTTAAAATCAGTAATTTCGTTTTACTATTTTTACAGCATCAAGATTTAGGATGTCAGCATTTTTAGGATATATTGGAGCTTTATTGATAGGGATAGTATTGGGTATCACCGGAGGTGGCGGATCTATCTTAACGGTGCCGGTATTGGTATACATCCTCAATTACAATCCCTTAGTGGCTACGGCCTATTCCCTATTCATTGTAGGCACCACTTCTGGGTTTGGAACTATACAGAACTATAAAAGGAAGTTGGTAGTTCCCGGAAAAGCAATACAATTTGCCATTCCGTCACTACTCGGAGTGTATCTGACCCGTAAATTTATTGTTCCCAGAATTCCGGATACCGTATTTTATTTTGGTTCATTACGACTTTCAAAAGAAACATTCCTAATGGTAATTTTTGCTGTGGTAATGTTTATGGCATCCTATTCGATGCTTAAAACCAAAAAAGAAAGTGATATTATTGAGTTTAATACCAAATCACTCATTGTCATTCTGATTCAACTCTTTTTTGTGGGAATACTGATTGGCCTGATTGGTGCCGGTGGAGGATTTCTGATTATTCCGGCGCTGCTGAAATTCGCCAAGCTTCCAATGAAAAAAGCCATAGGCACTTCTTTGCTTATCATTACCATTAATTCCCTTACAGGTTTTGCAGGAGATGTACAAAACATCGCTATTGACTGGACTTTTCTATTATCATTCACCACAGTATCCGTTATTGGAATTTTCATCGGATTGTATTTACAGAAATTTATTGATGAAAAACAACTAAAAAAAATATTCGGGGTCTTTGTCCTCATGATGTCCTTGTTTATACTTTACCGTGAGGTATTTTCATAAAGTATTCTAAATTAACTACCTTACTTTTATACCTATTCTTTAATTTTGCGTAAATTTATTTTATAATGAAAATAGAACAAATATATACCGGATGTATCGCTCAGGCAGCTTACTATTTAGAAAGTAATGGCGAAGCCGCAATCTTCGACCCGCTGCGTGAGGTACAGCCTTATTTGGATAAAGCGAAAAAAGACAATGCTCAAATAAAATATATTTTCGAAACCCACTTCCATGCTGATTTTGTGTCCGGACACCTTGACCTCGCTCAAAAAAGCGGAGGTAAAATTGTATATGGCCCAACAGCCCAACCGGAATTTGATGCTCTTATAGCTCACGATGGACAAGAGTTTAAAGTTGGTAATTATACTATAAAAGTCATACATACTCCGGGACATACAATGGAGAGCACCTGTTATCTGTTGATTGATGAAAATGGTGAACAACATGGAATAATTACGGGAGATACATTATTTATTGGGGATGTAGGCCGTCCTGATTTGGCTCAGGCACTTGTTGGCGATTTAACTCAGGAAAAATTAGCCGGTTATCTTTATGATTCTCTTCGAAATAAAATCATGCCGCTTCCGGACAGTCTGATTGTTTATCCAAGCCACGGAGCCGGTAGTGCCTGTGGAAAAAACATGAGTAAGGAAACTACAGATACTTTAGGCAATCAGAAACGTACCAATTATGCTCTAAGATCCGACATGACCAAAGAAGAATTTACTAAAGAATTACTTGACGGATTGGGAGCTCCTCCTTCCTACTTCCCGCAAAATGTTATGATGAACATCAAAGGATATGATAGTTTGGATAACATTATTGAGAAAAGTAATGTTGGACTTTCTGCAAGGGAATTTGAAGCTGTTGCCAATGAAGGCAATATTGTTGTTTTGGATGTACGTCATGAAAATGATTTTATAAAAGCCCATATTCCAAACTCCATTTTTATAGGAATACAAGGTAATTTTGCGCCTTGGGTTGGTTCGCTTTTAGGCGATGTCAATCAAAAATTACTTTTAGTAATACCTCAGGGAAGAGAAGAAGAAACCATCACCAGACTATCACGTGTAGGGTTTGACCATGTTTTAGGTTATTTAAAAGGAGGAATAGAGGCATGGATTGCTGCAGGCTTTGAAACTGACTCAATTAATTCGATTTCTCCAGATGAATTTGCTTCTCAGTTAAGCCCTGAAAGTGTTGTTGTTGATGCAAGAAAACCAGGTGAATTTGAAGCTGAACACATTGAAAATGCGATTAATCTTCCTCTTGATAATATAAATGAGAACTTTCAGTCGGTGCCAAAAGGAAAAGATTTCTTCCTCCACTGTGCCGGAGGTTACCGCTCAGTAATTATGGCATCGATTTTAAAATCAAGAGGGATACATAATATTATTAATGTCGAAAAAGGATTCAGTGGAATCAAACAAACAAATGTGGCCTGCACGCAATTCGCTTGTCCTTCAGGGAAAAAATAAATTTTAAAAAAAAATAAATAACTGCCTATACAATAGTCAAATTAAATACATTTGCAACGTTAAAAATTTAAAACAAAAAAATGAAAAAAATACTTTTATTAGCCGCCATTGCAACAGCTCTTTATTCTTGTAAAAAATTAGGGGAAGGCGAATATGAAATTACCGGAACCGTAAAGGGAATGAAAACAGGATTAGTTTACCTTGAAAAACAAAATCCAATGGGAATGGGGCCTCAGGCGATTGATACAGTAAAAATCGTTGACGGTAAATTTGAAATCAAAGGAAAAACCAACGAACCGGAAATCCATTTTCTTCAGGTAGATAAAGTAAACGGTAAAATCCCTTTCATTCTTGAAGGAGGTGAAATTCAGGTTACTGTTGATAAAGACAGCATTTTCAAATCAAAAATAGGAGGAACTTACAGCAATGATGAGTTCAGCAAATTCAATGATGAGACTTACAAAATGCAGAAGAAAATCCAGAAACCGGCTATGGAATTCCAAATGAAAAACATGCCGTTAATGCAGGAAGCTCAAAAAAATAATGATACCGTTACTATGAACCGTATCAGAAAAGAATATGAGGCAATTCAAAAACCTATCACCGATTATACTTTTGGTTATCCAAAAACACATCCAAAATCATTTATCAGTGTTTTAATTGTTCAGATGATGGTAAACAACCCTAAATATTCTAAGGATGTTGAATCACTTTACAATTCATTTGACGAGTCATTGAAAAAAACTAAGCCTGGTAAATCTATCAAAGAAGGTATTGACGCTGCAAAAAAAAAACCAGCAGCACCAGTAGCTCCAATGGCACCCGCAGGCAAATAAGTGTAGGACAACAGGCTCCTGATTTTAAGGCTCCAACCCCTGAGGGTAAAATGGTTTCCTTAAAAGAGTTTTTGGGAAAAGTTACCCTGATTGATTTTTGGGCTTCGTGGTGTGCTCCCTGTAGAGAAGAAAATCCTCATGTGGTAGCACTTTACAAAGAATTCCACAGTAAGGGACTCAACATCATTAGTG
>CAMFLD010000138.1 GCA_945957245.1 uncultured Flavobacterium sp.
CCGTATGCCTCCACTTCGGTATTGTCTTTTATCATCAAATTCTTCATCTCTTATTATAGATATGATTCCATCTACTTTTATTTCATTTGCCAACCCATCGTAAAAGTCTTTTCTTTTTTGAATATTTCGAGGCTTATTGTTATTTGGGTTTTCATTAATTTCCATTTCAGCTGGTGGCTTAATATGAATATCGATGTCTTCAGAAAAACGATGTATGATTCCATGCCCTTTAGACAATGAAGTACCTCCTTTAAGTTCAAATTGAAACTCTTGTTTTTTTAAACCGTATAAAACATGCATAATCCAATAGTCTTTTTCAACAAGACCAGGCTCAATACTTAATTCTGCTCCTACAATACGAAGCAGATCACGAAAGTTTTTATGGTTATGTAAGTAGTCAGGCATATTATACTGTGAGAACAGGCTCTAATATTTTTTTTGCTTTAACACTACCATATTCCTGAAGTGATTTTTTTAGTTTTTTAGCATCCATTGTTCTTGCTTTGGAACGCACTTTTGACACTACTTCATTAGAGTCTTCAGCCAATTGATCGAGGTTATTCAATAAGTCAACTAATAAAAATTCGGGAGTTGCTTTTAACGGAAAATGAGGTTTAACCCTAAATGAAAACATCATCCCACCAAGATTAAAATCCCCATGACGTTTATGATTATAAACCGTTTTACCATTATACAACTGAGTAGTTCCTACTCCCAATGTATTATATGCATTTAAGGAAGTTACCAAAAAACGCTTATCTTTAAGAAAAGAGCGCACCAATACTTCTTCTTCGGGAGGTGTCTTCCCAAAGACAGTTACTTCGGGATAATAGTATAAGCCCTGTGACAGTTTTTGCAAAGTGCCTTCCTGTACCAGTTCATCTAAATGACGGTCAACAGATTTTGACCACATAGATAAATCAGCCCTACGATATACTTTTCCTCGCTTTAAATGCTTTTTTAGTTCCTGTAACTTATTCATGAGTACAAAGTTAGTAAATAATATTTAATTGCATATATTTTTATTGAAAATTCATGCAATTAACTCTTTATCTAACTCTATTTTAATTCTGATAATTTTAATTTTTCATCATCTGAATAATCACCCCAATGCCCCAGATTTTTTGAATATAAGTTTGAGTTTAATAAATTTTGAGCTTCACTTATAAGTGTTTTTTTAACTTCATCACTATCCAAATTATCTGAGAATGAATTATCAGTAATACAAACATTACCAAATTGTTTTGTAATAGCTTTTCCGTATGGATAATTTATGGTTTCCCTATCAATTGTCCCAATTACATATTCTCCAATATTACCACATTTTTGTAATGATATTTTTCTTGGTAGAGACTCATCCATTGCTTGTAAAAAGAAATCTTCAACTGATAATATAACATCATCAGGCTTGATTATTGAACTTGCTCCTAGAAGAAAAGGAATCGTTAATCCATTTATAAAATAACCATTATCATCAAAATGACTTAAAACTTTAAACCAAAGAGGGTGATTTTCCATAATTTCTTTATTTAATAGAGTCTTCATCTGTCCAAAAAAAGCCAGCCAATTCAATCTTTTCTATTGCCATTTTGACATCACTATCTAAATATTTAGAAGTTTCAGATGTGAAATAATTAGAACCACTTTTAGTGCAAGTAGCTTTTTTAATAATTCCCATATATGAAGGGAAAATGAATTTATCTTTGATAAATTTATCTAATTCTGTATCAGCTTTTGCCTTTATTTCAAAATAACTTTCATCTTCCTCTTTTGGGAATGAAATCATTTCATGTTTAATTGCTTTTCGTTTAATATGAAACACCCCATCATTTTTTAGTAAATGTGTAAAGTCTTTTTCTAAGTAATTATAACTATCATATATCCATTTACGTTGCTTAATTAACCAATGTCTAAAATTCTCATAATTGGTTGGGATAGTCTGGAATTCATTCAGCCACTTAACAATTTCAGATGACTTACCAAATACTGATAGTCTAACTTCAAAGTCTTCCATTTCCCAAGCTATTGTAAAGGAAATAGTTTTATTCAATGTTCTATTTTGAATTTCAAAAATCGTTTTGAAAGCCTTAATAGTATTTTGTATTAGATTTTCTGTATTTTTTGAAGCATGCAAAATAGTTGGATAATTAGTGTAATAATCGAATGGTTTCAGGAAATTAATTTCAGCAGGGTAATCCATTTTACTACCAGTTCTTTTCAAATACTTATCAATTTCAATAATATCATACTCTAAGACATCTATAGAATCACCATTTTGAAATTTTATTATATCTGGGTTGATTATTTTCCGTTGAAAAGAACTATAATCGGAACTCTTAGGATGATAAGATGTAAATACCCTGATACCATCTTCAGGATTAATTTTATTTGGAATATATTTTGTTAGCTCATATTGAGCTTTGATAGGGTCTTTTAGGTTATCATATTCTTCTTTTGCTCCAAAATATTCAAACAATAAAGGATTGCCTTTATAATAGAGAATACATAACTTTTTCCATTCAGCAAGGTCTAATTTACCATCTATCCTAAAGAGTTTTGTGTAATCTGTATTTTTACCAGCTTTATTAATATTGGTCTCCCATCTATTCATAATTTGGTCTTCGTTATACATCCTAATTGCTCCATCAAAATGATTAAATTCTTTTTGCTCATTATCATATATAGAATGTATGTATCTACAACCATAAGAACCCGCATCAATACCTAACGATGGTTTTTCTCTAATTTCTTCTATTTCGAGTGTTTTTTCATTTTCATCAGTTTTCCACCAAAACTCAGTACCTAATATATTATTATAGAATTTCTGTTCTTCATTACATTCATATCTCGTAACTTGGTCAGGAAGACTAGAAATATCATCATTAAATTTTGGCCCCCACCAATAATCAAATTCCAAAACCCCAGTGTAAGTTTTTGATAATCCAATTAAATTACGGTCGATGGCAATTCTTAGTTTTATTTCCTTATTTGAATTTAAGCGTATAAACTCATCAATAAAATACGTGTTATAATTGTTTATTAAGGAAAGATTTCTCTTGAAAAACTGATGGCAGAACACACAAAAATCATTGCTTTTGCTTTTAAAAATACCTGAACCAACATAATCAAAATTGACCAAAATATCATCTAAAAAAATCAACCCTGATTTGTCTATATCTGAAAATAGACTGGGGAAAATTTTATCTGTAATATTTGATAGATTGTAAGCCACACAACCCTTATGAATAAATTTTCCTTCTGTAGAAAAGTCTTCTTTAAGAAGTGCTTTAAATTCATCGACATAGTCTTTACAAGATTCATAATTAATAAATTGCCAATAATCCTGTATTTTAGGATAGATAATATTTCTATCTTCTTCGTCATCACAAATATGAAAATTACCAATGGTTTTACTAATTTTAGGTTCAATAAGTATTCCAAATGGAAATATCCATCCCGCAGGTCTATGAAAATCATGATCTATCAATGACGGCATTCCCTTAATTGCGGTTTCTCCAATACTTTTTTCAAGAGCCTCAAAAGCTATCACATATCCGTCTCTATTTAACGAATCAGAGCTTAATATTCCTAAATAGCTGTGCATAAATTTAATTTTTGAACTGAATTAGCATCTTATTTAACTTAGTCATTCTAAAATTTAAAGAGTTAAAAATTGTTCATAGAGAATTTTAGCATAATAGTTTCCATATCTATTTATAATAACTTTACTTAAGAATATTGGCAACGAATAAATTAACACCAGTATCCAACCTAAGTTTATTAATGGTAAATCATTAGCTGAATATGAAAATAATACAATCATAATAGACATCAAAAGTGATAAAAATGCGCCACCAATTAGATTTCTAAAAAAGCCATACTCAATATTGTGTTGTAACAGCATTTCATTATCCCTTAAAACATTTCTTATTTGTGATACTGCTGTTACTATTAATTTTCGTGCTCTTGATTCATTTCCAAATTCTTCAGCTGAATTAAGCAAAGTGATATTAAATTTATCTTTAATTTTAGTCTCAATGTTTTGTTTAATACCTGAATCAATTTTACTATTTGATTTTAGTAACATATCTGTTGTAGGCATATTAATTTCATCTTTAAAGTAAATCTTTTGAAAAATCTCTTTTGACAAAAAGCGATTTATCTGCACAAGCAAGAAAACAATTGCTGCGGAAAATGTAACATTTGTAATTGCAGGAAGGACATCATAAATTACTTCAAGCTTTTCGCTATATATTGGGGCCACAAACTTATTGTATAAAATTAAAGCCGGAATTGACGTAAGTGCAGTTGGGAAAAGCCGAGCTTTCAGATAGTAGTTATTTATTTTCATAATTATTTTGCATTAAGTTGACCTATAGAATAAGCCTGATGTTTCATATTATAATTTGGCGCTCCAAACCCATGTTTGGCACGAAAGTCTTTAGCAAATTCAAAGTTTTTTACAAAAACTTCAATTTTATCGAGTGATGTTTCTAAAACAACATAACCCGCCTGATTATTTGTAATTCTTATTTTAGGATATTTATCATAAGCTAGATGCTCTGATTTTGCATTTCCAAATAGTGTGATAGACGGAGTTAGTACGTCCAAAAAGCTATAATTCCTACCAGAATCTCTCCCATGATGTGGAGCCATCAGAACATCAACATTAGAAACTTCAGTTTTATGATTCTTTATGATATATTCCCAAGAATCATCATGTGTGTCACCTGCAAAAAGTATTTTCCATTTACCTCCTCCTTTTTTTGGAGGAGTAAATAAAACAGCGTAAGACACATCATTATAATCTCCAGTCTGATTAGCATTTTGTACAAGTTCTGATGTTGGACATAAAATTGTAATATCATCCTCGTTATAAAATGAATTATAATTCTTAGAAGAATATGTTTTTCTATTTGTATTAGTGTTTTTACCAGCTCTCAAATTGATATAAAACTTCCAATCTTCTTTGTTATATCCAGCGAAAGGAGTATTCAAATCGATCATCTTATTATTATCTGTATCCCAGGTATTAGCTATATTAAATTCCTGATATAAATCCTTAATCCCATCAAGATGATCCATGTCAGGGTGTGATATTATAAACCTAAAAATGTTATTGTGGCTTAAAATTCTTTTCAGATATTCAATAGGATTATCGGGAGATTTTTTTTGGTCATAATTTTTTTTACCAGTAGGAATAAAAGTCCTATTTCTCATTTCCTCTCTTTCTTTTGAGGCTTTAACTGCTTTTTCTTCTTCAGTGTCTTCATCGTTGTAAGCATTACTTACATCCATTACAGTTATGCGATCTGAATCATGTTGAATAATATTACAATCTCCTTCGAGAACATTTAAAAAATGAATAATTGCCATGAAAATAATTTTATTTGGTACTTAATTAAAAAATAAAAGGTAAAATATATCTTGGTGTTACCACCGTTAAAAATACTGGTAATGGTGTGATTTCTTTTTCAAATTCTGACTTGAATCTTGCAACTGTTGCCATATCTGTTCCGCTTAATCCATCAGGACCATGTGGATGAGAATGCCATTCTCCAATATATCCAAGTTGATTTCCTGATTTTTCACGTACAGATGCTATTTTCTCTGGCAATCCTTTATAACCTCGGAAGAAGCAAACAGCATTCGCTTTACTATCAGGCGGGGCGTCAATCAATTCAGTTACATGCACTGTTTTAGTTTTGTAGTTTGCAACGCCGATAAATACACCACCAGTTTCTTTATTCCCAGCTTTTTTAGTTTGTGCAATCATTCTGTCAACTATTCCGGCTTTGAAACGGATGCTCCAAGTTTTATCATTTTCAGCAGGCATAACGTAAAACGGTTCAACTTCAATTGACTCAGTTTCAATATAAAAGTTTTCATCGTCAACAATTCTGTTAAGAAAAATTTTTCCTTTTTGAGATGTTTTATCCATTTGTCTTTTGATGATTGCCGAAAAATATGAGGCATGTGACGAAATAATATCATCAGCAAGAATTGTTGTTTCTGAGTTGCACCCTACACCAACATTTACACTCACAGAATTGTTTTTAGCATTTTTATTTTCTCTTTTCAGCCATTTTTGAATTTTACTATTCTTATCATACAAGCTGTGCAAGTAAACCTGTAAATCATCTATCCTAGGATTTCTGTCATCACCTTCAATTGTCATTATTCCTAAATCCCCCAAATCACTTATATTCGCTCTACAAACATTCGGTACTGACAGACTTTCTTCATTAGTGAGAGCATTAAACACGTTTTCCGAAGCTGTAAAATCAAAAACCCATTTGAGATGATCACTGATAGGTGAAACTGCAAGTATTAGACCAGATTTTTCAATCGCACTAATACCAATTTCCTGATTAGGAAATATCATTTTCAAAGAATTAACCAATGCGGTAGCTTTATTTAATCCTACTTGCTCCCCTAGAAGGGCATGTCGAGTCATATTATGAGGAGAAATTACATCTGGGTCACTCAATAAAAGTTTCTGCTGTCCAGCTCTTGCTAAGTGCATTACAATTTTAGAACCCAATGCACCACATCCCATAATCAAGCTAAGCTGATTAACGGGACAAATCCCAGAAATCATCTTTGCCATTTTTTGGGACAGGGGTTGATTATGTGAAAACAATTTCACTGAAACTTCTTCGTTAATCTTTCCGTTTATTTTGTCAGGATTGTCAACTACCATTGCGTAATTAGAAAACTCTATATCTCCATCGTAACCGATTACTTTATTAGGTCGTCGGATTGCTACAATCACTGGTATTCCTTTAAAATAATTAATATCAGCATTAGAGATTTTACTTTCCATCTCGTCAATATTAATTCCATACCCGTTGCAAAAAGCTTTTAGTTCTTGAAAGTTTTGAGGAATATCAATTAAATATTGGGGATTAATTGTATTCTCTTTCGACCAAACAATATAGCCCACATGAAAATGCTCTGTTTTTAATTCTTCTGCTTCTTTTTTATAAGCTTCCTGAAGTTCTTTATTTATTTCTTCGTAGTTTTCTCGGGTTATAACTTTAACCAATTGATAAGAAACATCTTCCTCAGTTCTCTTAAATAAAGCAATGGCAGTATTTCCGTTATCGAAAAAACTTTGCTTCTTATCAACGATTTCGGCAATTTGACTGTAATCGTAAACTATAATACCTGTCTCTTATACACATCTGACGCTGCCGACGATATGCAGTGGGTAG
>CAMFLD010000139.1 GCA_945957245.1 uncultured Flavobacterium sp.
AATCTCGAGCAATGCCGGGAAGCAGTCAACAATATTGATTATGTTTTGCATCAGGCAGCTTTGGGTTCCGTCCCTCGTTCCATAAACGACCCTGTAACAAGCAATGAAGTTAACATTTCCGGGTTTTTAAATATGCTGGTAGCCTCAAAAGAAGCCGATGTTAAACGATTTATATATGCTGCAAGTTCATCCACTTATGGAGATTCAGAAAGCCTTCCAAAGGTTGAAGACAAAATCGGAAAACCACTTTCACCTTATGCTATAACGAAATATGTAAACGAACTCTATGCCGATATTTTTAGTTCAACTTATGGACTGGAAACTATTGGTTTGCGTTATTTTAATGTATTTGGTAGGAAGCAGGATCCAAATGGAGCCTATGCAGCTGTTATTCCAAAGTTTGTAATGCAGCTGATGAAACATGAAAGCCCAACCATCAATGGTGATGGGAACTTTTCAAGAGATTTCACCTATATTGATAATGTTGTTCAAATGAACGAACTGGCCATGCTTACTCAAAATCCGGAAGCAATAAACACTGTTTACAACACAGCATTTGGAGATCGGACTACACTAAATACAATGGTAGATTCCCTCAAGGAATATTTGTCGGAATATGACCCCGAAATTTTAAATGTACAAGTAATACATGGGCCTAACAGGGCAGGGGACATTCCCCATTCTTTGGCTAGTATTGATAAAGCAAAAAAATTATTAAACTATACTCCTCAATATTCTTTTCAAACGGGTTTGAAAGAAGCGGTGAAATGGTATTGGGAAAATTTAAAATAGAAATTTAGAATGAAAATTAAAAGCATTTGTTGTATTGGGGCAGGATATGTAGGTGGGCCAACTATGGCGGTTATCGCACAAAAATGTCCTGATATTAAAGTTACTGTAGTCGATTTGAATGAAACAAGGATTGCCGCCTGGAATGATGAGGATGTTAAAAAAATTCCAATATATGAGCCGGGGCTGAATGAGATTGTTGGAAATGTCCGTGGAAAAAACCTGTTCTTTACGACCGAAGTGGACAATGCCATAGATGAAGCAGATCTAATTTTTATTTCTGTGAATACTCCAACTAAAACCTATGGTACGGGAAAAGGAATGGCAGCAGATTTGAAACACATTGAACTTTGTGCCCGACAAATAGCCAAGGTTGCTAAAAACAACAAAATCATTGTTGAAAAGTCGACCTTGCCTGTACGAACAGCAGAAGCTATCAAGAGTATTTTAGATAATACGGGAAATGGTGTGCAGTTCCAAATTTTATCTAATCCGGAATTCCTTGCAGAAGGTACTGCAGTTGCCGATTTGTTGAATCCGGATAGGGTATTGATTGGAGGAGAATCATCCCCGGAAGGTCAGGAAGCAATCAATGCATTGGTTGAAATATATGCCAACTGGGTTCCCAAAGATAGAATTTTAACAACTAATGTGTGGTCATCAGAATTATCAAAATTAGTTGCTAATGCTTTTCTTGCTCAAAGAGTATCTTCAATAAATGCTATCTCTGAATTATGTGAAAAGACTGAAGCCAACGTGAATGAAGTAGCACGTGCCATTGGAATGGATAGTAGAATTGGGCCGAAATTCTTAAAAGCATCTGTAGGATTTGGTGGTTCCTGCTTCCAAAAAGATATTTTAAATTTGGTTTATATTTCAAAAGCCTTCGGATTGAATGAAGTAGCCGATTATTGGGAACAGGTAATTATCATGAATGATCATCAGAAACGTCGTTTTTCAAAGAATATTGTTCAAACATTATACAATACAGTTTCAGGCAAAAAAATTACATTCCTGGGTTGGGCATTTAAAAAAGACACTAATGATACAAGGGAATCAGCTGCAATTTATGTGGCAGATGATTTAATTAACGAACAGGCAAACATTGCAATGTATGATCCAAAAGTTGGTGAAAAACAAATGCTAGCTGATTTAGATTATCTGGAAACCAGAAAACCAGCCGATAATGTAAAACATACTACTTACTTCAATGATCCTTATGAAGCCTGTAAAAATGCGCATGCTGTTGCAATACTGACGGAATGGGATGAGTTTAAAGACTACGATTGGCAGAAAATTTATGATAATATGCTAAAACCGGCTTTTGTGTTTGATGGCAGAAACCTTCTGGATCGAGACAAACTTAAATCTATTGGCTTTGTTTATCAATCTATTGGAGTTTAATTAAATAAGTATATTTGCGTCCCCATTGGAAATAACAAGTTAAAGAAATCCCATGAATATTAAAATAGCAGTTATTGGATTAGGATATGTAGGATTGCCATTGGCAAGGTTGTTTGCAACCAAATATCCTGTAGTTGGTTTTGATATCAATCAAAACAGGATTCAGGAACTGAATGCCGGAAATGATTCCACCCTCGAAGTTGATGAAGCTACATTAAAAGGGGTTTTGGTTAATGCAGCAGGTAATACCAATGGATTGTTTTGCAGCAATAATCTGGATGATATCCGTGAGTGTAATTATTATATTGTAACCGTTCCAACTCCGGTAGATAAAAATAACAGACCAGACCTAACTCCTTTATATAAATCCAGTGAGACTGTTGGAAAAGTATTGAAAAAAGGAGATGTTGTAATTTATGAATCCACAGTTTACCCGGGAGTAACCGAGGAAGAATGTATTCCGGTATTGGAAAGAGTGAGTGGATTGAAGTTCAACATTGATTTCTTTGCAGGATATTCTCCGGAAAGAATAAACCCGGGAGATAAAGAGCATACCGTTGAAAAAATATTGAAAGTAACTTCAGGCTCTACGCCAGAAATCGGACAAAAAGTAGATGCTCTATACAAATCGGTAATTACTGCCGGAACTCATTTGGCTCCATCTATAAAGGTAGCTGAAGCAGCTAAAGTAATTGAAAATTCACAACGTGATATTAATATTGCCTTTGTCAATGAACTGGCCAAGATTTTTAACCTTCTGGAAATTGACACCCATTCAGTTTTAGAAGCTGCGGGGACAAAATGGAACTTCCTGCCGTTCAAACCTGGTTTGGTCGGAGGACATTGCATAGGTGTTGATCCCTATTATCTGGCTCAAAAAGCGCAGGAAAAAGGATACCACCCGGAAATCATATTGGCCGGAAGACGTCTTAACGACAGTATGGGCGAATATGTAGCTTCTCAGGTTGTAAAACTTATGATTAAGAAAGGTGTAACCATCAATGGGGCCAATCTGTTGATGCTTGGAATTACATTTAAAGAAAACTGTCCTGATGTCAGAAATACCAAGATTGTAGACGTTGTAGCCGCTTTAGCAGATTACGGAATTAATGTGACTATTTTTGATCCTTGGGCAAAACCTTCGGAAGTTGAACATGAATACCAATTGACTACAACCAACAATCTTCCTTCTGAAACCTTTGATGCCATTGTTTTAGGAGTAGCACACAATGAATTCAAGGCTCTCGATTTATCAAAATTAAAAAAGCCTAATGGAGTCTTGTTTGACGTAAAAGGAGTATTAAAAGAAAAATCAGACGGCAGGCTTTAATTTAATCTTTAAAAAAAATAACAGTGAGTAAAAAGATTTTAATAACAGGAGGAGCCGGATTCATTGGTTCCCATGTAGTGAGAAGGTTTGTGACCCAATATCCAAATTATCAGATTTTTAATCTTGATGCACTTACCTACGCAGGTAACCTTGAAAATATAGCAGATATTGATAAATCCCCCAATTATACATTCGTAAAAGGAGATATAGTTGATGCTGATTTTATTAATGATTTGTTCCAAAAACATCAGTTTGACGGGGTATTGCATTTGGCTGCCGAATCCCATGTAGACCGTTCCATTACTGATCCTTTGGCTTTCGTAAGAACCAATGTTATTGGGACAATGAATTTATTGAATGCGGCAAAAACCATTTGGAAGGATAATCAAGAAGGAAAACGCTTTTATCATATTTCAACAGACGAAGTTTATGGAACTCTTGGAGCTGAAGGTCTTTTTACGGAAACGACACCTTATGATCCAAATTCCCCTTATTCGGCATCAAAAGCCAGTTCAGATCATTTTGTAAGGGCTTATGGAGAAACTTATGGTTTGCCCTATGTAATTACTAATTGTTCAAATAACTATGGTCCTAATCATTTTCCGGAAAAATTAATACCGTTGTTTATTCACAATATTATCAATAATAAAGCACTTCCGGTTTATGGAGACGGTAAATATACCCGGGATTGGCTTTATGTTATCGACCATGCAATTGCTATTGATTTAGTTTTCCATGAAGGTAAAAATCATGAAACCTATAATATTGGTGGTTTTAATGAATGGCAGAATATCGATTTAGTAAAATTGCTTTGCAGGCAGATGGATACTAAATTAGGCAGAACTGCAGGAGAATCTGAGAAATTGATTACTTATGTAAAAGACAGACCAGGGCATGATTTACGTTATGCCATTGATGCCACAAAAATAAACCGGGAACTGGGTTGGAAGCCGTCAGTAACTTTTGAAGAAGGACTTGAAAAGACGATTGATTGGTATCTTTCCAATGAAGAATGGCTCAAAAATGTCACTTCAGGAGACTATCAGGATTATTATAAAAAACAGTACCAATAATCCCTTCTTAAATAGATAAAATAAGAATACGCCTGATGGCGTATTTTTTTTATTTTGAATTTTGTCAAATTTGTGATGTTAATAGATTTTAGTAGTTTTTATTTCAAATTATCTATTTTATTAACTTAAAATTAAAGATTTATTAACACGAAAACGTTTTCGTTACCTTGTAAAATTTCAAAGACTTGTTTATCAGTTCTTTTATTTAATAATTTTATCGTCCCAACTCTATTCAAATAGTACCATCTTCTGCATGTATGATATTCTGCTACCGGCATCGTATCTGTCAAAACTATTTATCAATTTTAATCAATCGTATTATGAAAAAACAATTACAAACACCAATTGTCTATTTGTTTTATTTCATGTTGCTATTCTCAACAGGAGCTTTAGCGCAAAATGTATTCAGTGGGGAACCGGTGCAATGGGTTGGTCGGCCTAATGGATATTCAACAACGCCTTATGGGTCAGATTACAGAACAACAATTTACCGTAAGGTATCTACAACAACAAGTAATCCAACCGATGGAAGGGGACAATGGACTACGACAATTAATGTCCAGTCATCAGGAGGTGATATTACGCCCGATAATATGCCGGGCGGAGGCGGAGCAGGATGGTTATTAATTTCGGGCCCATCAGGCAACCGATTCCAGAATAAGTGGAATTTTAATGGTGTGGGACAAGGTGCTTTGAATGCTGTCAATTCTGTTATAAAACAAGGAGGCGGACAGGATATGGGACTCAATATGGGAACAGCAGGTCGTTATACTTTTAATATGAGAGATGCCGGTTATGCCAACACTGAATTTTATGTTGGATATACAGCAAATGCTCCTGTAACAGTTTCCAAAACAGGACAATCTTATTCAGGAACACAGCCAGTTATTACTATAAGTACAAATGCGGCTCCTTCCTCAGGAGAAAATATTTATGTACGATATAGAGTAGGGACTAATGATTTTTCGGCAAGTACTTCAGTGGTACAAGCTACTGGTTCAGGAACTTCATGGACAGCTACTTTACCGTCACAATCCTGCGGTACGACATTGTATTATTATGTTTATACCAGCACAAGAACTTTGGCACAAATAAATTCCGATTCAGAAAGCGATCGTTCTTTGGCTACCCTTCGTTATGATGATAGTTTTGGAGCCAATTTTTCTATTTCTTTACCAGCAGCAACGACCTACTATCAGGATTTAGATGCTGATGGTTTCGGTAATCCAAACGTAACCCAATTGAGTTGTACAGGAACTCCGGCAGGATATGTAACTAATAACTCAGACTGTAATGATTCAGTGACTTATTATACTGATGCAGACGGCGATGGTTTTGGTGTTTTACCTAAATTGGCTTGTGGATCGGTTACCAATAATACCGATTGTGATGATGCACATGTTACATATAGTGATGTAGATGGGGATGGTTTCGGTGCTTTGCCTAAAGTAGCTTGCGGAGTACTTAATAATTCAGACTGTAATGATAATCAATTCCAATATTTAGATGCCGACGGCGATGGATTTGGTTCAACTACTAAAGTAGCCTGTGGAGTGACTAATAATACTGACTGTGATGATGCTCATCTCATGTATAGTGATATTGATGGTGATGGATTTGGAGCTCTACCTCTTGTAGCCTGTGGGGTACTCAATAATTCAGACTGTAATGATAATCAATTCCAATATTTAGATGCCGATGGTGATGGATTTGGTTCAACTACTAAAGTAGCCTGTGGAGTGACTAATAATACTGATTGTAATGATTCACAATTACAGTATTTAGATTCAGATGGCGATGGATTTGGTTCCAATACATTGGTTGCCTGTGGAGTGACTAATAATACTGACTGCAATGATTCACAATTACAGTATTTAGATGCTGATGGCGATGGCTTTGGATCAACTACATTAGTTGCCTGTGGTGTATCTAATCATGATGACTGTAATGATTCACAATTACAATATTTAGATGCAGATGGAGACGGATTTGGTTCAACTACCAAAGTAGCCTGTGGTGTTGCTAACCATGATGATTGTAATGATTCGCAATTCCAATATTTAGATGCGGACGGTGATGGATTTGGTTCAACTACTAAAGTAGCCTGCGGGGTAACTAATAATACTGACTGTAATGATTCACAATTACAATACACTGATGCCGATGGTGACGGATTTGGGGTATTGCCACTTGTAGCCTGCGGAGTCGCTAATCAGTCAGATTGTAATGATAGTCAACTTCGATATTTAGATGCAGATGGCGATGGCTTTGGATCAACTACATTAGTTGCCTGTGGAGGTGTTACTAATAATACCGATTGCAATGACAACAGTAACACAGCATGGCAAACAGGAACTTTTTATGCAGATGGCGATGGTGACGGTTATTCTGCTACACCTGGAGTGACACAGGTAATATGTTATGGTGCGTCAGGAGTTGGAGGTTTTAGTTTGGCATTACATACAGAGGTTGACTGTAATGACGCTAATAATGCTATACATCCCGGAGCTCCTGAGATTTGTTATAACAATATCCTTGAAAACTGTACAGGAACCCTATCACAGGGATGTGCACCGGTAGTGGTAAATATGA
>CAMFLD010000140.1 GCA_945957245.1 uncultured Flavobacterium sp.
TTTGAAGGATGACCAATTCTACGAATTGTATTCCAGAAGAAAAATGTATCTAAGCAAATAAATATAAAACTCCCAAGTACTACCTTGGGAGTTTTTGTTATGTGTAAGTGATAATGGTTAATTTTTTACAATCTTATAGGTAGCTTTGCCCTGATTGGTTTTTAGGTTCAGGAAATAGAACCCGGATTCTAAATTGCTTATGTTTATTGGATGTAAACTTTCTGTTGTTCCTTTAAGCAACAATTTACCATTAATATCCACAATTTCATAAACCGAATCAATGTCATTTTTAGCTTCAATGGTAATGAAGTCTGATGCCGGATTAGGGTAAACGGTAAAATTACTTTTAACAAAATCAGTCGTAGTGAGTGCTGTCACCTGTGTGCTTACCCCATTAGTGTAAATCGGAGCGTTATAATCAAAATAAATATTAGAAGATGAACTCATAATATCCCATAAAGCAATGTTGCTTTTTGGCTTAATGCGATAGGCCATCCAGCCGTGACTTGCCGGCTCGTTGGCACTTTGAAAAGGCAAATCAATATTTGAAAAGGTGTAAGTAAGTTCGTTTCCATTCCTGATTTGGATATTAGAAGGATGACTTGAAGCTATAGGTTCAAAAGTATTCCAGTCAAGATTTGGGTCTAAGTTTTCTTTTATCACTACTGTTGTTGCATTAGCTGTTCCGGTGTTTTGAAAACGGGTTACATAATGGAGATAGTCACCAGTATGTCCGATATCTATAGTGCTGCCTTCAATAACTGTTTTGTCGTTAGGGTCGAATGAGCTTCTTATAGATTGACTCATCAGAAATGTGTTGTTTTCAGGATGATTATCTCCTGAAACCGGAGTTCCATACACAGTAAAATACAAAGGGTCATTTATATTGGCTGTTGGCGGGGTTTGTATCGCAAAAACAAGATTAAAAGTTACATACTGATAGGGAAGGAGGTTGGTGTAATTCCAGGTAATGGTATTGGCAGTTGTATTGGCCGGTGTATTTCCTGCACTGATGAATGTCATTTTTGTTCCGTCAAATGTAAGTTGTACCGAGCCGCTCAACGCTGTAGTTCCGTTGTTATAATAATAAAGTTGATAGTAAGCGTTCATTCCCGGCACAGCATTAGAGACATTAAACATGCCAACACTCAGGTCAGTATATCCTGTTGCCGAACTGATACAGAAATTATTGTTTAAATAATCCTGATTTTGACCCGAACTTGTTACAACTGTATTTGCGGGATTAGATGTAAATCCGGATCCCAAATTATTCAGCGCCTGTGTAGTGTAAGTTCCCGAATTTGGAATTAAAATGTAATAATCTCCATTACTATTGGTATATGAGGAATAGCTGGTATTGGCAATATCATTGGTAGTTACCCTTCTATTACCGAATGGGACACCAGTTGTACAATTGTCATTTGCAGTATTAAATTTTACATTACCCTTTATCTTATTAGGCAAAAGACTTGTCAGTTGGGTAACCAAGGTGGCGCCATCAGGGTTAGGACAGCTGCAATTATTAACACCCACAAAAGGAACTGTAAAACTGCCACCACATTGTTCAAAAGCCTCGAATGTAGTGGTATTATATACATAACCTAAATCAATGTCTGCCTGCGTGATGTAATGAATCCCGGTCGTAAATTGCAAGTTTTGATTATAAATAATCGCATTGTTATCATAAATAAAGCCACCAAAATAATTCCCTGTAACCTGATAAGTATAATTAATTACGTCTCCGACATCTACTATATAATTGTTATTGTAATCTTCATAAGTCCCGGTTTGTATACCATTTATATAGTAATCATAAGCGGGATAAGTTGGATCATCGAAGTCATAACTATAAGCAGATGATAAATCACTTATTTGTGTATTAGCGAGCGTTGTAGCATAAACGATTGTCTGACTCGGGGAATCATTACAGAAAAAGGGTTTATCTCCAAAGAATGTGACAGTATCTATTTCTCCGGGAGCTAAGCTTGCTATTACAGTGGTTCCCATGGGATATGTGCTTATATTTATGTTGCTACTGTTTGTCGGAGTATTATTTACATAAACATTAGTAAGCGTTTCTGTTCCTGTATTTTTTATATAAAAATTAAAATGAGTTGTGAAACCGTCAGTATAGCCATACATTATCAGTCCAATGGAGGGACCTGATGGATTTGGATTTTGGAAAGGTGTAGCAAATGAAATTGAAAAGCTAAAGAATAACAGAATAAGTAATTTTTGTTTCATTGGATTGGTTTGTATTAGGTTGACAATGATAAAGATACAAATAATCCGTAATAAATAAATTTCTTATTAATTTTCTTTCTCATCTATCAAATCACTCAGATGAAGTCTTAAAGCAGTAACCGAAATACTGATTTCCCAAAATGAAATCCCCAGTGAAATCAATAAGCACAACAGACTTCCTCCAAAAAGGTAAATCCCCATAACCTGTTGTTCTAAAAACAACGAAAACATGGCAAACACAGAAAGGAAGAGGCACAAAACACCAAATAGTTGCATGTAACGAATCAGAGATAAACGCAGATTAAGGTTTTTTATTTGTAGCAAAATACTTTTGGTCTGGCTTTCATCGTAATGTTTTTTCAGGCTGCGCACAATTTGGGCAATCGTCAGAAAACGATTTGTGTAGGCCAGTAAAATTAATGAAGTAGCCGAAAATAATAGAGCCGGGGTTTCGATATGAAGTGTCATGATCTTCTAATTAAGAATTATAAATTATGAATTACGGAAAATTATTTAAATAAAAACCTGTAAGTATTGCTTACAGGTTTTTCTCTTTGTTCTATTTTTTTCTTCTCTATTTAATCAATTCAAAGCTTCTTTTTACAAAAGCAGTCAGTTCTTCTCCTTTAAGCAAGCCCTGAGATATTTTGGCTAAATCCAATGCTTGTTTTACCAAACTTTCCTGTGCTGATTTGTCCGAAGCATTCAGGATAGTTGTGGCCAAATCCGAATTGGTATTTACCACCAGATTGTACATTTCAGGGAAATTACCCATGCCGAACATTCCGCCACCGCCGGTTTGACTCATTTCTTTCATCCTGCGCATAAACTCAGGTTGCGTGATGATGAATGGAGCTGCTGTACTGTCCATAGCTTCCAATTGAACGGAATAATTTGTTTTAGGAACAATTTCTTCCAACACCGTTTTTAGCTGGGTTGATTCTTCCTCTGAAAGCTTCGAAATTTGTGTTTCTTCTTTTTGAATTAATTTGTCAATATGGTCAGAATCAACACGAACAAAAGTCAGGTTTTCATTATCACCTTCGAGTTTTTGGATGAGGTGTGACACTATCGGTGAATCCAACAATAATACCTGATACCCTTTTTCTTTTGCGATTTCGATATAGCCGTGTTGCGCTTCTTTATTGGATGCATACAACACTACTGTTTTTCCGTTTTTGTCAGTCTGATTGCCGGCAATTGCTTCTTTCAATTCGGCCAGAGTGTAGTATTTATCATCAACTGATGGATACAAAACAAAGTCACCCGCTTTTTCATAGAACTTCGGTTCAGAAAGCATTCCGTATTCCAATACGATTTTGATGTCATTCCATTTAGCTTCGAAATCCTCACGGTTTTCAGTAAATAAGGACTTAAGTTTATCCGCTACCTTACGGGTAATGTAATTTGAAATTTTCTTCACATTGCTGTCAGCCTGCAGACCTGAACGTGAAACATTCAACGGGATATCCGGCGAATCGATCACTCCTTTAAGCATTACAAGGAATTCAGGAACAATGCCTTCAACATTATCAGTAACAAAAACCTGATTTTGGTATAATTGGATTTTGTCTTTTTGCAGTTGCAGATCGGCTGACATTTTTGGAAAATAAAGTATCCCTGTCAGGTTAAAAGGATAATCAACATTAAGGTGAATGTTAAAAAGCGGTTCTTCGAACTGCATCGGGTACAATTCGTGATAGAAATTCTTATAATCTTCATCCGTCAAATCTACAGGCTGCTTTGTCCAGGCCGGATTGGGATTGTTGATAAAGTTATCTACATCTGCATATTCTGTTTTATAATCCTCTGGCGCATCTTCCGGCTTAGGAAGTGCTTCTTTTTTGGTTCCGAATTTAATCGGAATCGGCATAAACTTATTGTATTTCGTAAGCAGTTCACGGATTTTAAAATCTTCTAAAAACTCCAGTGAATCCTCTGCAATATGCAGTATGATTTCAGTACCTCTTTCGGTTTTGTCAGAAGGTACCAGTGTAAACTCGGGACTGCCATCACAAGTCCAGTGAGCGGCAGGTTCCTCTTTGTATGATTTTGTAATGATTTCAACTTTGCTTGCCACCATAAAAGCAGAATAGAATCCTAGTCCAAAATGACCAATAATTCCAGAATCTTTGGCAGAATCCTTGTATTTTTCAAGGAATTCTTCGGCACCCGAAAAAGCAATTTGGTTGATGTATTTTTCTACTTCTTCTGCAGTCATACCAATTCCCTGGTCAATGATGTGCAGTTTTTTACCTTCTTTATCGGCTTTGATTTCAATAATTGGATTACCATATTCTACTTTAGCATCGCCAATATTGGTAAGGTGTTTTAATTTAAGAGTAGCATCAGTAGCATTCGATACCAATTCACGCAAGAAAATTTCGTGGTCGTTGTATAAAAACTTCTTTATCAGCGGGAAGATGTTCTCTACAGATACATTAATTTTTCCTGTTGTCATATTTATAACTATTTAGATTAAACGATTTTGCAATTTCTACTCAAATGTAATACCAATACTAGTGGCTATGACAAATTGGCGTAGTAACAATTCTACAAAAATTCTGCAACAATTCTACAATATCCTGTAAGCGGGGATGTCAAATTCGCAGTATATTTGTAGCAGAATAATTCATAAATTTTAAAAGACACATGAAAAAATTTATTTTAATCAGTGCATTGTCGGTTTTGATCTTGTCTTGTAAATCAAATTCTGCGACCAATACCAAACTTGACAATAAAACACAGGTAGGGATGAAGGGTAACTGGACGATTACTGCTGTTAATTATCCGGGGTCAAATGTAATTAAGGTCAATTCATTTGATTTGGCGGATTCTAAATGTTTTGTTGGAAGTACCTGGAAGTTCATTTCAAATAACAACAAAGGCAATTTTTCTTTAAACAGTGCCAGTTGTACGGCTTATAGTACTCCAATTACCTGGTTTATTAATAAAGAAGGTGAGTTTGTTATGAAAATCCTTGATGAAGCCAAGGCAAAAAAAGTGAAAGAAGGCTATGTTTTAAGAGTAGCAAATTTAACCGATAATTCTTTCCAGTTGATTGACCGTATCGATGTGGCAGGGAAAATGACAGATGTAGTTTACCAATTCAGTAGAAATTAAATTTAAGATGATTATGAAAAACATTAAAATAGTTGCTTTAGCATCATTTTTCCTTATAGGATCTTTATTCACAGGTTGTGAATCTGTAAAAAACACTAATAATACCCAACGTGGAGCTGCTATTGGAGCTGTTGGAGGCGCCATTCTTGGAGGTGTGCTTGGTAACAACTTAGGAAAAGGCGGAAATGGAGCTTTGGGAGCTGTACTTGGAGGAGTTGTAGGTGGTGTAGCCGGTGGCGTTATCGGAAACAAAATGGACAAACAGGCTCGTGAAATTGAAACATCAGTGCCTGGGGCAAAAGTAGAGCGTGTAGGGGAAGGAATTAAACTTACCCTAGGTGAAAATGCAGTTCGTTTTGATACTAACAAAGCTACTTTAACTGCAGGAGCCAAAGCTAATTTAGATAAATTGGTTTCTGTATTCAATCAGTATCCGGATACAAATATTCAGATTTACGGGTATACAGACAATACCGGAACACCGGAGTATAACCTAAAATTATCAGATCAGAGAGCTGCTTCTGTTAGAAGTTATCTGGCAGGAAAAGGAATCAATAATTCGCGTTTTACTACCACCGGATTGGGAATCGCTGATCCTATAGCGACTAATGATACTGTAGAAGGAAGAAGCCTTAACCGACGCGTGGAATTTGCCATTACCGCTAATGAGAAAATGGTTCAGGATGCCCAAAAGCAGGCAGGAAAATAATACCTATAATACTAAATGTTATGAAAAAGAAGGCTGTTTCGATAGAAGCAGCTTTTTTTATGGAGTCATTTTTTAACAAATATTTTGTTTAATTTATTTCGTAAATAATTAAACAAACCTTACCTTTATGCTGTAAAAAGTTGAACGTTATGGCAGTTACTAAAAAAAACGCTGCAAAAAAGCAGCAGGTTGATGAAAATCAAATCATCACTCTTTACATGAACGACATTCTTCGTAACGAAGAGCCAAAGAATATTTATATGTTCTGTTTGAATCATCAAATTGAAGAAAGCGATTTCTACACTTTTTATGGTTCATTTGAAGCTTTACGAAAACAGATTTGGAGTAAGTTTCTTCAGAATGCAATAGCTACTATCAATAAAGATAAGGCTTATGGCAGCTATGCTGATAAAGATAAATTATTAGCATTGTACTTCACCATTTTTGAAGTTTTTACGCTCAATCGAAGTTATATTCTTTATGCCCTGAAAGAGAATAAGGAAGGGCTCAAAAATCTGTTGGAAATTTCTTTGTTTAGGAAAGAGTTCAAGGAATTTGTAGCTGACATTATTAAAACAGATACACCTACAAGTGAAAAAATAGCACGTTTAACCAAACCTGTTTTCTCTGAAGGTGCCTGGATACAATTTTTATTTATTTTGAAATTTTGGCTAGAAGACCAATCAAAAGGGTTTGAAAAAACCGATATTCTGATTGAGAAATCGGTCAATACCGTAGTAGGATTATTAAGCACCAAGCAGTTGGAAGATTTGTTTGATCTTGGTAAATTCATCTGGAAAGAAAGACATCAATAAATGAAGACTCTTGATAAAATACCTACCGGAAAAATAGAAAGGGCAGGCCAATTGGTAAAGACCGGGATTAAGGTTGGGGGAAATTATGTTGCTTATTACGGAGAAAAAATTGTCAATCCGAGCCTGACCCGTGAAAAACTAAATGAAAATAATGCCGATGATATTTATGACGGATTGAAAAATCTTAAAGGCAGTGCATTAAAAGTAGCTCAGATGCTCAGTATGGACAAAAGTATTATGCCACAGGCCTATGT
>CAMFLD010000141.1 GCA_945957245.1 uncultured Flavobacterium sp.
GAAGTAACTTCTTCAACAGGAACTACAGGAATCCCTAAATTAGTAATGAATTCTTCAGTTCCTCCTGTGGAATAAATAGTAACATTTTGTTCGTGTAGTTTCCGAACAATTGGCTCCAAACCTTCCTTTGAAAATACGGAGATCAGTGCCGATTTGATAGTTTTTACTGTACTCATTGTGTAGTTGTGTTGTTTGGGAATAAGTGCCCTTGGATTAGGGCACAAAAGTAGTTTTTTTGAATCCAAAATTCAAGCAAGTTCTGTAACAATATTTTATTTTTTCACACCAATAACAGAATACAGAAAAAACTAATGATTTTCATTTTTTTTGTTGAAATTTACCAAGTCATATAAATCAGCTTTAAATGTTACTCTATTTACGACTGCTTAAAGAAAGTTTTGCCTTTGCAATGAATGCGCTCCGCAATAATAAATTACGGACGATGTTGTCGCTTTTGGGGGTTACGATAGGAATTTTTTCAATTATTGCTGTTATGGCTGCAGTAGATTCCTTGGACAGGAAAATTAAGGCGGATTTGAGTACGCTTGACAAAAACACGATTTATCTGACCAGCCAGTCTTTTGGGCCAACCGATGTTCCCCGCTGGAAAAGAGAACAATTTCCAAATGTTAAATTTGAAGAATATCAATATTTGAAATCAACATTATCTAATATAGAAAATACTTGTTTTCAGTATTTTACAGGTTCTCAGTCGATAAAATTTGAATCGAAAACGGTTTCAAATGTAAATATGGTTGGCGTCACTTCAGAGTTTGTTGATATTCAAAGGATGGAATTTCAGGAAGGACGTTTTTTCAACGAACTGGAGTCTAATTCCGGAAGGCAGGTAGTGGTTTTAGGACACGATATTGCCGAGCAGCTATTTGAAGGTGCGGATCCTATCGGAAAAACGGTTCGTATGTACGGTCAACGTTTTACTGTAATTGGAGTTACCAAAAAGAAAGGGTCAGGAATGGATATCGGTGGAGGAGATGATACTTCAGCCTTTTTTCCGTCAAGCTTCTTGAGAAGTTTATATGGTGATAATAACCAGAATGTATTGCCGGTGGTGGTAATCAAACCGGAAAAGGGTACTGATATGGCCGCTTTAAAAGGTGAGATTTCACAAAAACTACGCAGTTTCAGAGGCGTAAAACAAGGCGAAATAGATAATTTCTTCATTAATGTGCTTTCCGGATTTACTGATATGATCGACGGAGTAATTTCCAATTTAAAGTTTGGTGGAGCAATTATCAGTTTGTTTTCTCTTTTAGTGGGCGGTTTTGGAATAGCCAATATTATGTTTGTTTCGGTAAAAGAAAGAACCAATTTGATTGGAATTCAGAAATCATTAGGTGCCAAAAATAAGTTTATCCTATTCCAGTTTTTATTCGAAGCTATTATTCTTTGTATTATCGGAGGAGCTATAGGATTGCTTTTGGTTTGGCTGACAGCACTGATATTGACCAAAGTTTTCGACTTTGAATTTGTACTTGGATTTGGTAATATTATGCTGGGAACAGGTATTGCTGCTGTAATCGGATTGTTTTCCGGAATTCTGCCGGCTTATTCAGCATCCAAATTAGATCCGGTGGAAGCTATCCGAAGCGGAATGTAATTAAATTACTAATTTATAGAATAAAAAAACTCCGCTATTAGCGGAGTTTTTGTTTTTAAACAATCTCTAATGTTTTAGCTTTGTTTACGAGGTCAACCAAATTGGTTACATTTAACTTAGTCAGAAGACGCAGCTTGTAAGTACTTATGGTTTTTTCGTTTAGATTTAAAATCTTAGCGATTTCATTGTTTTTCTTACCGTCGCTTAAAAAACGAAGCACCTCGATTTCCCTGTTGGAAAGTTTGCGGTACAATCTCTCAGATTTGTTTTGTTTAGCAATTAAGGCTAAGTTTTTCTTGATTTCGTCATTTAGGATGATTTGTCCCTGGTGGACTTTGACAATTGCAATTCCCAAATTTTCAAGCTTTGATGTCTTATGAACATAACCTGCGCAACCTGCTTTGATAGCATTAGGCGCATAGATGTGTTCAGACATCGCACTAAAGATAACAACCTTTGTCTTTGGGAAATTTTTGATAATAGATTTGATTTCATAAATACTCTTTAATCCATCAAGCTCTAAATCGATTACTAAAACATCGATTTCTTTATTCCTTAATGCGTCAGGAACCATAAAAAAACTTCCTACGTTAGAAACAACGTTTATTTCAGGGTGATCCTTGAAATATGCTTTCATTCCGAAGTGAACTACCGGAAAATTGTCAGCGATACATAAATTTATCATAATTGTGGTATTTGATAAAAATTAATAGAATTTTACTGTAAATTTAATAAAAAATAATTGAAAAACACTACATTTTTTAGTTATTTATAATCTTCTGGGATAATGCATACAGGAATTGGGTTCATTTTGTGACGATTGGATGTATTTAATTTCTTATAAATTTTAAATACTTCTCTTTCTCTTCCCGTATAATCATCCTCTGTTTTATTTTTTTCTGCTTCGATCATGGCCCATTCCAATTCATCATAGCTTGCTCCCAATTGATCTTCATCTGTTCTTGAATCTCCAAACAATCCGTCAGTTGGTGCTGCTTTTTGTATTGATTCCGGAATTTCAAGATAGGCGCCCAAAGCATATACATCACTCTTCATTAAATCGGCAATCGGGCTCAAATCTACTCCGCCATCTCCATATTTTGTATAAAAGCCTACTCCAAAATCTTCTACTTTATTTCCGGTACCAGCTACAAGCAATCTGTGGATTCCTGCAAAATAATACAGTGTTGTCATCCTAAGACGTGCTCTTGTATTGGCCAGAGATAAATTCAACCTATCCTCATTCTCGGAACCGGGAACTTCTTTTTTGAATTGTTCAAATACTGAAGTCAGGTCAGCGATTTCACTTTTTACATTAGGATAACGCTTTTTTAATTGCTCAATATGCTCTCTTCCACGACCTACCTGCGTCACATCCTGATGGATGGGCATTTCAACACATAGGGTTGGTAAGCCTGTTTTTGCACATAATGTTGAGGTTACTGCAGAGTCAACTCCACCTGAAATTCCCACAACAAATCCATCTACATTTGCCTTTTGTGCGTAATCCTTTAACCATGTAACAATAAAGGTGGTGATTTCCCCTACCTTAATAGTACTTTTTTTTGCCATTTGTTATGAATTTTTTTAGAAACTGGAATGTATATTTGCAAATGTAAAAAATCAGAAGTTTTTTCCAGTTGGTTTTATCGCATTTTAATTTTAGTAAATGAAAAAGTACATTTTAGTTCTGTTGACCGCTATAGCTTTATTTTCCTGTGATAAAAAATCAAAAGTAGAAAAAGCTATTGAAGAAACACCGCCGGTGAGCCTTAAGGTATACCGCTTTGAAAAAGAATTCTTTGAAACGCCTCCGGAAAAACTGGCTAACCTTAAAGCAGAATACCCTTTTTTCTTTCCGGAAGGAACCCCGGATGATGTCTGGATTGAGAAGATGAAAAACCCTCAGTGGCGTGAACTTTATACGGAAGTTGAAAAACAATATTCGGATTTCGGAAAACAAACCAATGAAATTGAAGACTTGTTTCGTCATATAAAATATTTTTACCCAAAAACAATTCAGCCAAGTGTATATACTATTATTGCTAACATGGATTATAATAATAAGGTAATTTATGCTAATGATAAGCTTATTATTTCGCTCGAATTGTACTTAGGAGCCAATCATAAGTTTTATGAATTCCCAAAATACCTGGAACAGAATTTTACAGAAAGGCAAATGATGCCCGATATTGTTACCAGTTTTTCTTTGGGTAAAATTCCACCGGCAAAGGATAATACACTACTTGAAGAAATGATATATTATGGCAAGCAATTATATTTAAAAGACCAATTGCTTCCTGAATATAATGACGCTGAAAAAATTGGTTACCTGCCAGAGCAGATCAAATGGTGTCAGGAAAACGAAAGTTACATTTGGAGGTATTTCATTGAAAAAGAACTCTTATATAGTACAGACTCCAAATTGCCAAGCAGGTTCATCAATCTGGCTCCTTTTTCCAAATTTTACCTTGAAATTGATAATGAATCTCCGGGAAGAGTAGGTCAATGGATCGGTTGGCAGATTGTGCGTTCCTTTATGGAAAACAATGAGGTGAGTGTTCAGGAAATGCTGAAAATGGAACCAAGAATCATATTTGAAAAATCAAAATACAAACCCAAAAAGACCAATGAGTAAAAACATAACTTCCGAAATAAAATTTGTTGTTGAATTAGATGAGAACCGTGTTCCCGAAAAATTGATGTGGACAGCCCAGGACGGTGGAGTAGAACAGGAGGAAGCTAAGGCTATGCTGCTTTCCATCTGGGACAGCAAAGTACAGGAAACGCTTCGTATCGATTTATGGACCAAAGACATGCCGGTAGATGAAATGAAAAAATTCTTCCATCAGACTTTAGTAGCTATGGCTGATACTTATCAGCGTGCTACGCAGGATGAAAAAATGGCAGATACCATGCGGGATTTTTGCGATTATTTTGCTGAGAAATTAGAGCTTGGGGAACAACAAGGTTAAAACCCATTCATTTCTTTAAAAACATCATCATTCACGCCGTCAATAAATTCTAAAAGTTTCTCCCGTCCTGTAGCTTCGAGTGATGAAGTAATGAAATATTGAGGCATTTCTTCCCAGTTGTTCGCCAACAATGCTTTGCGGTAAGCGGCTACATGGGAATCGATTTTAGTTTTACTGATTTTATCTGCTTTTGTAAAAATGATGCAGAAAGGAACTCCTGTTTCCCCGAGATAGTTGATGAATTCCAAATCTATTTTTTGCGCTTCATGCCTGATATCTATTAATACAAAAGCACAAACGAGTTGTTCTCTTTTTTCAAAATAATCGGTAATAAATTTCTGGAAAACTTCCTTTGTTTTTTTGGAAACCCTGGCGTAACCATAACCCGGTAAATCCACCAAAAACCAATTTGAATTGATCTTAAAATGATTAATTAACTGCGTTTTTCCCGGTTTAGCTGATGTTTTGGCCAAATTTTTGTTATTCGTCAGCATGTTGATTAAGGAAGATTTTCCAACATTTGAACGACCAATAAAAGCATATTCCGGCAAACGTTCCGAAGGACATTTACTTACGTCAGAATTGCTGATTATAAATTCGGCAGTATTGATTCTCATGGTTTGTATTAAAAAATAAAAGCCCGCAAAAGGGCTTTCTGTCAGTTTATAGATGTGATTTTTTTAACCATTTATGTAACAAACGGTTAAACTCTTCAGGATGCTCCATCATTGCGGCGTGACCGCATTTGTCAATCCAGTATAATTTGGCATTGGGCATTAGCTTTTCAAATTCCTGAGCTACGTCCGGAGGTGTTACCGTATCATTTTTACCCCAGATAAGACATGTTTTCACATGCATTTTGGGTAAATCTTTTGCCATGTTATGACGAATGGCGCTTTTGGCAATGGTTAGGGTTTTAATAACCTTTATTCTGTCGTTTACAACAGCAAATACTTCATCTACAATTTCCTTTGTAGCAACAGCCGGATCATAAAAAACACCTTCCGCTTTTTTCTTGATGTATTCATAATCGCCGCGTTTTGGGTAACTGTCACCCATTGCGCTTTCATAAAGACCTGAGCTTCCTGTAAGTACCAGCCCGGCAACCTTTTCCGGGTAGGCTTTAGCATGATATAGCGCAATATGACCTCCGAGTGAATTTCCAAGGAGAATTACACGATCAAAACCTTTAAAAGTGATGAAATCTTTTACGAATTTGGCAAAAGCCTTAACATTGGTTTTTAGAATGTTCTGAGAATAAAGAGGCAGTTCAGGAACTACAACTTTATAGCCATTGGAAGAGAAATAATCGGTAACAACGGCAAAGTTGCTCAATCCGCCCATCAATCCGTGAAGAACCACAATCGGCATGCCTTCACCTGCTTCATAATACGAGTATCTTCCTTCTTTTTTGTGTTTTCCTTCCATAGTAATCATGAGATTTACCTCGGAAGCAAATATATGATTTTAAAGATAAAAACCCATTTATAACAAGATAATTTACCGTCAAAATAATCACATTTTAATCAACATTTTTTCAAAAAACATTCGGACGAATTTCAGTGTTGGTTAAAATGATTTAGAATCAGTCACTTAGCTTAAATATAGTGCGGTGCTTGGTTTTCCTTCGAATTGCGTTGCGCTAAATTTCTAACTTTTTCATCAAAAAGGGATTAAAGTGGTAAAACTTATTAACAAAGTGGTAGTTTGTGGTAAATTGTGGTAATTAATTTTATATTTTTGCTCATAACGAAACCAAACCAATTTTGAACACATTTACAGGGACATATGAATGCAAGGTAGATGTCAAAGGAAGGCTTATGATTCCTGCGGCTCTAAAAAAGCAGCTTGCCAATTCACTTCAGGACGGCTTTGTTCTGAAGCGTTCCGTTTTTCAGCCGTGTTTGGAGCTGTACCCTATGTCAGAGTGGAACCTGATGATGCAGAAAATCAATAAACTCAATCGGTTTGTGAAAAAGAACAACGACTTTATCCGTCGTTTTACAGCTGGTGTAAAGGTTGTTGAAGTTGATGATTTAGGCAGGTTGTTAATTCCGAAAGATTTGGTGGCTTTCAGTAAGATTTCAAAAGACATCGTGCTTTCTTCTGCTGTGAACATAGTAGAGATTTGGGATAAGGATTTGTATGAAAAAGCAATTGCCGGCGATGATATTGATTTTGCTGATTTAGCCGAAGATGTAATGGGAAATATAAATGATGATGACAATGGAATATCATAATCCGGTTTTGTTAAAGGAAACTGTAGATGGTCTTAATATCAAGCCGGATGGAGTTTATGTTGATGTAACTTTTGGTGGCGGAGGTCATTCAAAGGAAATTTTGAAAAGACTTGGTTCAAACGGAAAACTATTTGGGTTTGATCAGGATGAAGATGCTCAGGCTAATGCTTTGCAGGACGAAAGGTTTGTGCTGATTCCTGAAAACTTCAGGTATATCAAGCGGTTTTTGAGGTTTCATGGTGTGAAAAGCGTAGATGGGATTTTGGCAGATTTGGGAGTTTCATCACATCAGTTTGATGTTCCGGAAAGAGG
>CAMFLD010000142.1 GCA_945957245.1 uncultured Flavobacterium sp.
ATCCAATGGTTGCTCCACTGCCTGCGGCTCTACTCCAAGATGGCGTAACAGGCTTATCATTTGGTAGGCATCCCCGGCATTACGGCTAAACCTATCCCATTTGGTAAAAAGAATAAGGTCAGAATGACCTCTTTGCTTCCGTAAATCAACCAACAGGTTTTGCCATGCTGGCCGCTTGAAAGTCTTTGCCGAATGATCTTCAAAAATAACCTTTCGTATTTGAATATTATTGATGTTGCAATACCTGCGCAGCCTTTCTTCCTGGTCACGTTGAGAATAACCTTTGTCTGCCTGTTCATCTGTACTCACCCTGATATAAAGGTCTGCAATTTTCATAGCTGCTATTTATTGTCATTTGTTGCGGTTATGGCATCAGATTGCCTACTGCTGACATACTGCTCCACGACGATATTTGCCATGCTGTACAAGAAGTCAAGTATAATCTGAGCTTCTTCCATATTGACGTAAATGCCATCTTTCTGTAATAGTTCTATCGCCTTGTCAGGAGTTATTCTTATCAACACTTCATCTTCCATCTCACACCTCCCTTTTAGATAACGAAAGCCCATCACGGGCTTAGATTATTATTAAACGCTAAGTTTCAATCGCTTCTTTCGGCAAAGTAAATCTTGCTGCCTTTTGTACGATTAAATGAAGGTTCATACCTGATGTATCCATAACTGCTTAATTCTTTCACGCATTTATGGTAGGTTATAGCCGATGATAATTTCGCAATGTTCATAATCTCATGGCTAAATACCTGTATCGGATTAGTGAAACCTTTTTGCATCCGGTATTGTAACAGGGCTGCATATACTCCAATATGGGTAATGCTGATGCGTGGATCAGTTCCTATGGCTTCAAAAAAATCCGATAAGTAACTTAACCTGTCCATTGCCCATATCTTTTTAACCTACTTTGAGACCGTTCTTTTTAGAATGTTGCTGCTGTTGCTGTTCATTCACCTTGTGGGTTACCTTCATGGCATCCATTGTCTTATTACCTAATGCCGTGTGTAGGGTTATCTTTCTGGAATGCTCGTCATAAATATTGACTGATTTAAACTGTGGATTTGCTTCAATGTAAAAGCGTTGTTCATTGCCATCCTTTATAAAACTCACAGAAATCTTTTCGCCATTCTTTAAAGCCTCTTTCAGTTTTTCCGTTTCGGCTGTATTCGTTAGCTCCCTCAAAGGAAGCTGTTGTAGTACCTTATCAAGATCATATCCGTAATCGGAATGAAATTGCTTGATACGAAAGTTGCCATGCTGGTCCTTATCGTTAAGGTCGAGCTGTAACCAGGTTCCGCCGTTCTGAATACACCGGCCAGACATTAGGTTATAGGCTTCCGAAGTATTGAGATTATGCTCGTGACGCATACTAAAGTATTGCTGGCGTTTTTCATCCGGTTTTGCTTCATTATACAAGGCCGTTTTATACCCTTCAAAATGGTATTGCCCGGATTGGTCTTTTACAAATGATAGCTGGTGATCTACTCTTTCCTTATCGTTGAGGTAATAGGAAACCGGAATGGAAAACTGTTGCTGTCCCTGCCTTATCTGTTCATTAATTTTTGCCGAAAGGTCAGGAAAGCCAGTGCGCTGCACCTGTTGGTGCAGTGCCTGGCTGTTTTGTTCTGTCTTCCTGTTATCCTGCCTAATCACAATTTGTTCCTTTACGGGTGTTATCAATAACCGTCGCAACAGCCTTATTAGCAGGTTAGGGTAAAGCTGCTTCTCCATGCGGCTGCGTTCCTGCCGCAACATCCTAAGCGCAAACCGTTCGTCCAGATCCTGCGTGCCTTTGTACTTTGCCGCTATACGTTCATAGTAATCCAGCTTTTCTTTTAGCAATGCTCTGTTCGATGACAGGTTAAAGGAGAATAGTTTGCTAAACCGTTCTTCCCTTGACCGCCATTGATTCAATTCCGCTTCCACTCTGTTCACAAGGCTGTTATTCATAACCTGACTTTTTAAAGGGTACACAATTAAGGCATACTGTAAGTCACCAAATCATAAGCATAGGTGCTGCAATCGGCAGCATACTCCACATTGCCGCTCACAATAGCACCGCCTATATCACTTGTTACCGCAGCAATCCATTTCACGATGTTCTTAAACTTAAAAGCTGCCACTGGAACCGGAGGAGGGAGCGTGTCTATCCAATAATAAATGGAGTAACGTGCTACCGATGCGGCTTTAAGTGCAATACCGCGTCCCTCAGGAGTAAGCATGTCATTCTGCATTATCCTGCGCTCATAGTCCATAATAGTGGCTTTAATGACCGGATAAGGACTTTCGTTGTCTGAAAGTCGCTTTATCAATTGCACCAGCGAATCCAGGGCAGCCTTTACCGGTTCTTCATAAGGACAATTCGCAATAAGGTTTTCAATGCTTTCATTACTTTGCCGTACCGTCTGCTCCACTGTAATAAACAGCGATGGAGGTGGTTCAGGCCGTTGGTTCTCTCTGCAAAAACGGAGGATACATTGTGTTGATGCTTTTACATCCGGCTCATTGTTAGGCTGTTTGCATTCCTGCACATACGCAACGATCTCGTTATGCCAATAACCTATGCTGTCATAGGCGTTGTTGGGATTATCTGGCATAACTGCGCCTGCACCTGATCGTAGCAGCACAGTTTTATTTTCTTCCTCGGTTACTGTTGCATTATTATCCTTTTTACATGCTGAAATACCGATGATGAATACTAACAGCATTATTATTTGACTTTTCATTTGACTTTGCTTTTTTGTTATAAATAGTTTCCCTTTTCACACATCCAACATCACGGCTACTTATGGTAAGCTGGTCTGTCCAATTTTTAGCTGATGCTTTGCCTTTTCTTCTTTTTGTTAGATGTCTTCGGCATCTCAGGGCCATCATCTTCAGCAGGTGTCTGCTTTTCCTTTTTACCATCTTGTTTAACTGACTGGCCTTCCCCTTCAGATTGCTGTTCTTTTTTTGATTGCCGGTTATCCACCCTTTGCATACTGCTATCATAAATGTTGATTGTCTTGAATTGAGGGTTTGCTTCTACGTATTGCTTATGGTCTGCACCGTTGATCTGAAACGTTGCAGATTGCAGGTTGCCCTTTTTGAGAGAATCCATCAGGTTAGCCTTGTATTCTTCATTGCTCAATTCTCTGATTGGATGCTTAGACAAGACAGCCTCCAGATCATAGCCATAGTTTTGATGGTAATGCTTCAACTTGAAGTTCCCGTTATCGTCACTTTGTTTAAAGTCCATCTGCACCCAGGCATTGTACACTTGTCCTTCCTTGTTGGTGAGATCTTTGTTGACCGACCTGCCTTCCATCAGGTTATAGGCTTCTTTCAGGGTAATGTTGTTGCCTTTATTGATGTAGAAGGTTTGATCCATTGTTTCAGCAGTGTTTTCCTTCTGTACATTCACCTGGTAGGAATTAAAGAAGTACATATCGCTTTGCTTGGATTGGCTGAAATTCAATGTTGCGTTTACTGTATCGTTGCCGTACTTGTTTTCGTAGGCCAACTTAAATTCCGGGTTCCCTTCCTGAATTTTTTGCTTCAGGTCATTTTCCAACCCTTCACCAAACCCCGTGTACTTTACTTGGTCACGCAGGTATTCAAAATTTTTCTGATTCATGACTTTTGAATTTTGATTGTTATTTAATTGTTCTCTTTCTAATCTTTCATATCGAACAGCAACCATCAGAGAAACGTCAATGATGCCATCCCTTTCAATCATTAGCTTACTATCTTCCGCAGCTTCCTGCATTGTCCTGTACGCCGACCGTATTGACAAGAAGTTGTAAAAGTCTATGTCGGTTGACATTTCATAGCAGAACTCCCTGGCATCATATTCCGTAGAGAATGTGTATAGTTCTTCTTTACTGGCAGGTAAGCCATCATTGAGAAACGCTACAAATTCTTCACCTTCCCAACGTTTATTTGTTAGGTATTCAAGGACTTCCTGATAATCGTCTTTCCTGATTTTCATAGTTCAATTTTTAAAGGAAATAGATGCTGATTGAGATTTAATGGGAATGAAATGATTGGCTTCATTGCCGAATGCTAATCAATCGGCAATGCCTTTATAATCTTCTTGTTCTTCACATGAAGCTCCAGATGCCGACCGCCATTTTTCTCCATTAATTGCACAGCGAGATATTTTTTATCAGGAATGGTGAACTTTGGTACAACAAACACAATTGTATTATCCGACTGACCTGCAACCTTGCTGGTATTATCCTGCACAAGTACAGGTAATATTTCAATTTCCTGTGTTGCTGTCCTTTTGGATTTCTTCTGGTCACGGATATAAAGCCTCAATTGATCAATATCATAGTTGATATTGGTTTGATTGGAAATATTGAAGCGAAGCAACATTATGTCCTCATGGATAAAGATTCCATTCAGCTTAAAGCGAATGCCGAAAGTTTTATCTTTTATACCTCTTGCCTTCGCTTTTGACTCCGCAGCCATCTTAGCAAAATGCTCCATTTGTTCCTGGTTAATGTTTTCTGAAGGAATGGAGATAGTATTTTGCCTGCCTACGCCTGTGAGAGCCAGGTTTAGCACTGACGGTTGGTTGTCATAATCAACGAGAAATGACGTGAGCTTGCCGTCAGCCGTAATGATGCTGATATTTGTTTGTGGAAAACTGTCCTTTGCAGCCTTTATCTGCAAAATGTTTTCTACACCTTTCGCTTTTTGCGCCAGTACATCCCTGCTTCCTATATCGACGCTAACGATAGCATAAGGGAAGATGATGTTGGTGGTTTTGGTGAAAGCAACTGTTACATGATACGTTTCGATTGCTTTGGTTTGCCAGGTTGTGTTTGTTTGGGCCTGAGCCTTGAAAATTGTAAATAGCAGGAAAATTCCTATTGCCATTACTACACTGATCTTTTTCATCTTTTGGAATTTTAAGTGATTGAAATATTTAGTTGGATTGTTTTTGCTTTTCGTCTCGCAGAAGCACCTGATACCCTGCCTTCACAGTTACCTTGATTAGCTTTACTTTTCGGCTGAACAGCGTTTTTGCAGCTTCAATACCTGCGCTTGCTGCCTGTGCGCCCCACGACGGATCAAGGCTGGTTAGCCCAATTGTTTGCATAGAACGGTCTGCCGACTGCTTTGCAACATCCCTTGTAATCGCTCCGGGAATATAAATGCCGTCCAGGCCATCCATGTCATATACCGATAATTCAACCGGGAATAAAGAATTACCAAAACGTACACTGTTAATCTTGATACTTAATCTCTCACCACGCAGCGAGGCTATTCCAAAGAGGAAATTGTCTTTCGGAATGCGAATGCCATTTATGAAAACATCATTTACCAATCTCAATTTGACAGTTGAGCCATCTACGATAGTTTGAGTTTCGTGAATAACAGCCTGTATAGCATTCTGCGAATCTTCAATAGCTGTCGCGCCGGTAAGTGAATAGAAGCCATTGGTTGTGTTGCCTGATGTATGCTCCATATCAAGCAGCGTGATACTATTGTCTTTCTTTTTCGATGATACCGCAAATACTTGTCCCCGGTTTGCTTCAGAAGTTTGTCTTAGTCGCTCCTGCACTCTTTCGGGATTTTGTACGTCCAATATCTTATCCAGCATACCATTCAATTGCTGCAATTCAGGATCTTCGCCATTAGACTGATTCATCATGTTCATCATTTGTTCCAGCCTTTCCACATCAGGAGAATTTATCGTGGCACTATTGCGGTTTCTTGATGAAGCGGGTTGGTACGTATCATACTCGTCATTGTCTGATGATGTCGGTACTGGCTTGTTCATCTCCCGATCCAGTTCTGCCAGCTTGCGGTAGATTTTATCAGTATTGGGGTCATTGTGTCCCCGGCTTCCCTGAAGTGATGTATTCAAACCTTTGGGACTGGCAGGCTGCTGAAAGGTATCTTCGTCATTCGACAGGTATTCATCGGTATCTGATAATCCAATATTCCTGTAATTGGGATCATTTTTTACCATTTCCTGAAATTTGATAGAATCCAGTTGAGCCTGATTGTAATAGCTCATTTTGTCCATCGGCTTGTCTTCTTTGAGATTGGCGTCCGGCAGGTTAATGTTAAATCCCTTCTTCGCAGATGCCTGGGCTTCCACCTTTTCAACCTTGCCACCGCCAAGTGCCCAAAAAATCATGGTCATAAAAGGCAATGCGAGAAGTGGTAATACCAATAAGAACCTGCGCTGCCTGATCTCCTTCGGAGTTTTTACTTGCTTTTCCATTTTTATTTCTGTTTTAATTGTTGATAATAATTTTCAATAAACCGCACACTGTCCATTAGCCCCGGACGATGGTGGATTATGCTGTCATAAAGAGTTTTCCCCGCAGGACTTCGTGCCAAGCTATCCATATACACCCTGAACCTTTTGATGCGGCTGTATTCAGCCTCAGACACTTCCGCAGGTTCAACATTTGCTTCTCCGGTTTCGGTGACGTGCTTCGGTTTTTTGATGGGTGTTATAGTCATTGAACTCGTGTTCTTTCCGGTAAAAGCACTTACTCCCAGATATATGCTGTATGTGCCGGTACATAGAACGAAAAGAATAAGCAGTACAAACCATGTACGCCGTGAGAAATTCTCTGTTCGCCTCATCATCCAACTTGCCCAGCCACCCTGTATTCGCTGATAGCCTGCTTTTATTCCTTTGGAAAGCGCATTGGGCCTTAACTCAGCATCGTCCTTTTTTCTTTTTGGAAATAGTTTCATGATCTTGATTTTTATTGTCGCCTGCTTACTGTTTTTAAATCCCTGTTGTCAATCGTACTCCATCGCTCGATAAGGAAACCATGTGGATTATTGTCACTGCGTGATACATTCCGCAATGCACCGTCTGTCACCAGGCTACGGGTAGTAATGCTGGTTGGTCGGATAATGCTTTGCGTAGCATAGCAACGGAATTTGTACGGGTAATCATTGATATCTACCGCCACGCTATCCACAACAATGGTTTGATTGACGTTGCCGGATATAAGTCCTGCATAGTACCCGTTCTCCTTCAGATCATCGTAGGCTCTTTTGGCACTTCCGTCTGCCAGATACAAGGCTTTAGTAATGCTTGCTGTGATTGCTTTATCATCAGGGTCAAGCGTAAAGAATAGTTTATGGAAAGTAGTTACGTGATC
>CAMFLD010000143.1 GCA_945957245.1 uncultured Flavobacterium sp.
AAAATACATCAATATCATTAGGAACCCATTTCGAGAGTTTTATTGAAACAACTGTCTCAAAAGGCCGCTTTAGCAACGCAAGCGAAGTTGTTCGTGCTGGACTTCGATTATTGGAAGAAGAAGAAAACAAAATAATCGCTCTGAGAAATGCTATTCAGGAAGGAATTGAAAGCGGGCGTGCAGAAAACTTCGACCCTAAAAAGCATTTAGAAATCCTAAAGTCAGGAAAAAAGAATGGCTAAGTTTTACTTAACTAATAAAGCCGTTGAAGATTTGGGCAACATTTGGAATTACACCGTAGAAACCTGGTCAGAAAATCAGGCAGAAATATATTATTCCTTACTCATAGATTCTTGCCGGGAATTAGCTAATAAACCAAATATGGGAAAATCATACGAAATAATAGAAAAGAATGTTTTAGGCTTTAAAACCGGACAACATATAATTTTCTACAGAATAATTACCGAAAAAGAAATTGAAGTGGTTAGAATTTTACATAGTATGATGGATATGAAAAACCACCTATAATAGCGTCATCTTTCCATAGCGCTATTTCTAACCCCGATTGCAAGGATTAGCAATCCGGCTACATAGTAAAGCCCCCTACATAAGCCACACTGCGTTACACAAGGTGTTTTACAGCTATTTCTTAAAAAACAACACATAACATTATGATTTTAACAAAAAACGTTAGCTTTGTTATAAACGTAGTTTTATACTTTATTGCTTGATATGCAAACATAACTTTTAGGTATAAACGAGTTATACGCAAATATTCCGCACCTGAACTTTTAATTATGAAATGGTTTTTTCTTTTATTTTTCCCCTTATTAGTCTTTTCTCAAGACAATAGTTTTAATGGAATAAAAAAACTCCCAAAAGAAAAACTGGAAATTGTCATAAATGATAGCATTCAGAAGATGAAATCTCTTGACTTATATAATTTTCTTTTGTACTTAGAAGAAGAAAAATTAGCGAATCTTAAAGATTACAATAAACAGTTAATCTCAAAAATGGAAGCATCCGAATTTCCAATCGAATTACATTTTTTAACTAAAATTCTAATCGGGCAAAAAACTGAAAAAAGTATTATTGAAAATATCTTGGACAAGAAAAGAAAAGTATGGGAACTAAATTCTAATTGGTCGTCAAAATTTTGGAAACTAATTAATGAAAATAATTTAACCATTTCTCCTAGTCCAACATATTCAAAAGAGCAAATCTCAGAGATTTTAGACAATTATATAAAAGAAAATAAATTAGGAACAAATCCAATGCTTAGTCTTAATGGCTATGACCTTGCAGAATATGAAAAAGACAAATTAAAAGAGTTTCTTTATGAGCTTAATATATTATACATAGGATTTGTCTCAAAAGAGGATTGTCCCAAAAAATATGGCTACCGGGGAAGAGATGGAATGTTAATCGTGAAAACAAAATAAATCTGCGCATAACATCCGTTTCGCACCATAGCTCGTCCATTTGTCATGAAAAATACTCCCCGATTGCCAGGATTAGCAATCCGAGCTACATACTAAAGCCCCCTACACAAACCACACTGCGTTATAGATGGTGTTTTACAGCTATTTCTTAAAAAACAACACATAACATTTTGATGTTTAACAAAAACGTTAGCTTTATTATAAACGCAGTTTTGATACCCGATTACAGAGAATAAAGTAAAAACATTTCCTATTTATCATAACTAAGAGATAAAGCGAAATGACTTTCAGGTATAAACATGTTACCAGCAAGGCTAAAGGAAACAAACTACGGATTATTTGTACTTATTGCAAACTTAAATCAGCTTCTTCAAAATAACATTTCGTAAACGCTCTTCATGCTCATCTCCCCATCCTCCTATTACTGCAATAACCGGAATCAATGTCTTTCCAAAATCCGTCAGGCTATACTCAACTTTTGGCGGCACAACAGGATAAATTAGTTTTGAAACAAGTTCGTGATCTTCTAATTCTTTAAGCTGAATATTTAAAACCCTGCGTGAGGCATCGGGTATTTTGCGCTGCAATTCGCTTGGTCTTTGAAATCCTTCATTAATAAACCAAAGCAAACGTATCTTCCATTTGCCGTAGAGCACTTCACCTATAAGATCAAGGCCGCAATTTAAATTAGGTGTTGTTTTTCTCTCATACATACTACAAAAGTAAACCTATCTGCCAATTCCTGCAATAGGGGAAAAATTTATCCCTATTTGAATCGTAACTCCCTACTTGTGAGAAATTTACATACTTTAGAAATTTGTACCTAACAATTTTAAAACAAATATAAGATGGATTATCAAAACGAACTGTCAGGCAAAATTGCCTTGGTAACAGGAGGCACAAAAGGAGCCGGAAGAGCAATTGCCGAAAGGTTACTGCAAGCTGGAGCAACGGTTATTATTACAGCAAGGAATGCTCCGGAAAAAGAAAACAGCAAACTGCATTTCATTCCATCCGATTTGAGTAAAGCAGAAGGAACACAAAAAGTAATCAACGAAGTACTCTCGAAATACGAAAGGCTCGACATTTTGGTAAATAATCTGGGTTCTTCAACAACACCTGCTGGTGGCTTTAATGCATTATCTGATGAAGATTGGGTATCAACGCTACAGGCTAATTTACTTGCTCCAGTAAGGTTGGACAGAGGATTTTTGCCCCAAATGTTAGATCGAAAAAGCGGTGTCATTATTCACATAGCTTCTATTCAGGGGAAATTACCACTGTATGACTCTACTTTGCCATACGCAGCCGCAAAAGCAGGATTAAGAAATTATAGCAAGAGTCTGTCCAATGAAGTTTCGCCTAAAGGTGTTCGGGTGCTAACTGTTTCCCCGGGATGGATCAATACTGGAGCATCAAAAGCTTGGTTGGCTGAGATTGCAAGAAATGCCAATAGTACCATAGAAGAGGCGCAGCAAGGTGTAATGAATGCATTAGGCGGAATACCTTACGGTAGGCCTGCTGAGCCGGAAGAAGTAGCCGAATTGGTTGCTTTTCTTGTTTCTCCCAGAGCCAATTATTTATCAGGAACTGAATATGTAATCGATGGCGGTACAGTACCTACAATTTAATAATCTTTAAAAACAGTAACAATGAACTTACCAAAAGTAGTAACAAACTTGATTAAAGCACAGAACGAATTTGACGCCGTGGCCTATTCCAATTTGTTTTCAGAAACTGCCGTAGTCTTTGACGAAGGTAAAACGCACAAGGGAAGAATTGAAATAGAGCACTGGATCGATCACTCAAACAAGAATTACCAAGCAGTGATGAAACCATTGAAATACACCGAAAACGGCACAACAAGTATTTTGTTAGCCGAATGTTCCGGCACGTTTCCTGGAAGCCCTATTACGCTGAAATTTCACTTTGATATCGTTGATGGAGAAATTAAGCATCTCAAAGTAACAGATTAAAGCAAAAAGAGAGTGACTGATTTTTAGTCACTCTTTTTTTATTTAAAAGACTATACTTTAATGAACTATAAATTAATACACCCTGCTGCTAACATCCGTTTCGCACCATAGCTCGTCCATTTCTCATGAAAAATACTCCCCGATTGCTCCCATCTGCAATCCAAGCTACATAGTAAAGCCCCCTACACAAGCCACACTGCGTTATATAAGGCGTTTTACAGCTATTCCTTAAAAAAACAACGCATAACATTTTGATTTTTAACAAAAAAGAGTAGCTTTGTTATAAACGTTGTTTTATACTTTATTGCTTGGTAAAGCGAGCATAACATTGGGTATAAACAAGTCAGTAGCAAAATTTATGAAACACCTAGCTAAAATATTCCTTTTTGGATTTTTTGCATCAATGAATGCACAACATCAATTTGATTCTTTGTCAGTTGAGCGAAGTCTGATTTTATTACCAAAAACAGAAATACAAAATAATTGTGATGAAAATTTAATAAAAGCCATTGAAGCTGTTGACCGAAGCTATAGAAAAATTGCTGATACTTTATATAGTTTTAAATCTCTAAAACATACAATCTTTCAAACTGTAGCAATCAAAACTGATACTAATTATTTCAATCCACTAGATTGCGGTGATAAATTACAAACTTCAAGTATAATATTTTATAATGAAAGTTTAAACTCAAAAATATTAACAACTGTAGAAAATTTAAATGAAAAAGACCTACAGAAGTTTTACAAATTCTTGAGTAATAATTTCGATCATTTCTCTTTAAAAGAAAAATTGTTATTTAGTCAATCTGTGAGAATAAAGTACATAAAATTTCCAAACTCTGAAATTGCCAAAGTTGGGATAGATATATATGGCGCACATTTTTTGTGGACAATAGACAGAACCAAAAATTGGAATGTAGTGAAGGTGGAGCGATTATGGACATATTAATCCCAGATAATTCGAATTTACAACCCGAGCTACATAATAAAGCCCCCTACACAAGCCACGCTGCGTTATACAAAGTATTTTATAGTTATTCCTTAAAAAAACAACGCATAACATTTTGATTTTTAACAAAAAACGTTAGCTTTGTTATATACACAGCTTTTATATCTGTTTACAAATAAAAAATAAAACCATTCGCCTATCTACCTAACCGGGAGATAATGCGAACATAACTTTGAGGTTTAAACTAGTTACCTAATAATTTTAAACAAACACTCTACGAAAATGGCAACAACAGCTAGCGTTAATGCACTTCAAACAAATTTACAAACCTTAAGGAGTTATGATTTATCCAAAGTTGTAAGAAAAGGCTTGGGTACAGGAGCTTTCGAAAGTGCTGAAAAGATTGTAGATTTAATTTCTAAAATTGCGGAACGAATTACTCCACATATATATGAAATTGACGATATTTCTATAAACGAATTAAACGAAAAAATTTTAGATATAGTAAGTTTATTTAATCAAATTGCAACTTATGACGATGGGAGATTTCTAAATCAACGTCAAATATATTCACCAAATTTGATGAACATTAGAGAAAATGTTGTAAATGTTTGGTCAAAGATTGTCGGATTAATTCACGAAATCGAAAAATCAACACTTTCTGAGGATTTTGAACAACAACTTAGTAGTATTAAAGCAGAAACATTAAATGAAGCTGAGGAGATAAAAAATTTAAGAAGTAGGCTTACTCATGAAATAGAAGATTTTGAAAAAAGATACTCTTCAACATTTCAAAAGGCAGAAATAAATGAACAAGCCAGCGTTTTTAATAAACAAGCTGAAAAGTTTTTAGAAAATTCAAAATTGTGGATTGGTGGAATTTCTATTTGTGCAGCTGTATTAATAATAGTTATTATATGTATTTTTAAAAATTTCTGTTTTGAAATGTCATGTTTTGACAAAATTTCCCAAGTTAATTACAATACAGTTTGTGATGACTGTAATCGCCCAATATTGTATTTAGAAATTTTTAAAGCAATATTTTTTCGTCTATTTATTATATCATTTGTAGTTTATCTTTTAAATTTTTGCATCAAGAATTATAATGCCTCAATGCATAACTATACAATAAATAGGCATAAGGCTAATTCTTTAGACGCATCAATTAGATTACTTGAAAGATTATATTCAGAAAAAGCGAAAGACGAAGTGCTTACAAATGCAGCAAACGCAATATTTTCACATCAACCTACTGGATATAGTAATAAAGACCCTGAAAATTTACCTCATTCGGTCGTGGAAAAAGTAATTGAAAAAATTGACCCAACAAAAAGTACCGAGAATTAAAACTGTCTATAATGCCTGTTTACCGCCATAGCCCACTTGTCTTTATTGAAAATACTCAGCTCATTAGCACTTATCACCACATTTTTTCCTTAACTTGCAAATATGCAAGCTACAGCAAGTTAGTTTAAATAATCAAATATTTGCTGCCAAATAAATGTTTAATTAATATATTATTATGAAAAAAATTAAGCTACTACTTTGTTTTATAATTTTTACTTCTTCTGTATATGGGCAGCAATTTCTTTGGTCAACTTCAGAAAATACTGCACCAAAATATGTTCCATTAGAAAATATTACTAGTGAAGTACTAAATTATTTTGATCATTACCAACTTTACCATGATGGTGCAGGTTACAGTAAAAATAACTTTTTAAAAGTCATAGAAAAATATGGTGATAAAACCGAAAGCTGGAAAAACTTTAAGCAAATGATTTTGAAAATTGAAACCTTAACTGTTTTTGCAATTAGAAGTAATACTGGGGAAGGTTCTGAAATACTTATCATTTGCATAACAAAAGATAATGTGAATTTTGTAAGTTTTTCAAACAATTATGAAAGCGGTTCTCAAATGATAATTCATGTTGAGAGTGAAAGAAAAAAATTTGCAAAATGGTTTGAAACATTGATGAATTAAAAAGAGTAAACCCTCTAATCCTTTCCCATTCAGATAAATCCTTTTGTAAAAATAAAGCTGTGTATATTTTCAGAGTAAGCAATAATATCCAGAATCACGAATAAACCAAAATTTTAAGATACCAAAATGATAAACAATTTAATAAACCTAAATGAAGAAGATTTAGAGAAAAACATTTATAGAATCTATCAATTAGATAAATTTATTGATATACTAAAAAACAAAAAAAATGTCCTTGTTAGAACATCAAAGTGGGAAGATCCTTTTGAGAATTTTATTTTAAACTCGACAGGAATACTTCCTTCAGGGCAGCTATTTACAATTGCATCTAGAAATAAATATTTTGGGCAATGTTGGAGTCTAAAAAAAGAAAGTGATGCCATGTGGAGAATTTATTCTCAACACATCAAAAATGAGAAAACAGGGAATTTAATACATGATAATATTGGCGTAAAAGTAAAATCTACGATTGCGAAAGTTTATGAACCTTTATTTAACATTCAAAAGAGTGCCATTAATCCTTATAATGGACTTCCTTATAATTTAACTTCATTTATCGGTAAAGTTGAATATAAGAGTAAAAAAGATTTGGTTGAATTGCTACACAAAAATGCAAGTAATTATGTATTTGATCAATCTGGAAAAGGGCAAGCCTCAACACTAATGTTGAAAAGAATTGCTTTTACTCATGAAAAAGAAGTCAGAATTATTCATTCTTTTGATGAATGTAGTGATTCAGACAAAATATATTCGTATCCAATAAATCCTAATTA
>CAMFLD010000144.1 GCA_945957245.1 uncultured Flavobacterium sp.
AACATACGTTGGATATTTCAGGATATACAGAGTACTTAAAGGCACACAGAAGAGTTTTCCTTTACCAACAAATTGGTTTGAACCCATTAACTTGGGAGCCGGGAGCTGGAACAGGATATATTCCTTACAGTACTGCATTACCTGCTAGTTACATTCCTACAAATGGAGCGGCTGCTATCAATGCCGGTACTTTCTCTTACTTCGGAACATTGGATTATGATTATGATTCAAGATTTGGATTTGCAGGTACTCTAAGACGTGATGCTTCATACAGATTTACTGGAGATAATAAATGGGGAACTTTCTGGTCTGTTGCCGGAAGATGGAACATCAATAAAGAAAGTTTCATGCAGAATAACAAATGGATTAAGGATTTAAAACTTAGAGCTTCTTATGGAACAACGGGTAACCAAAACGTTCAGGCAAGAGGTGAAGATGATTCGCAAAGTACAATTTTCTATGTTCCTAACCTAGTTAGAAGTTTGAACAGTTCACAACAAGGTTATGGTAATGCTGCTTCTTTTGGTGTATCTGTTTATGACAATCCACAATTGAAATGGGAAACTACTGCGCAGACTGACTTAGGTATTGATTTTGCATTTAAAGGTAAACTTCAAGGCTTATCAGGATCTTTTGACTGGTATAATAAATTAACAACTGACTTGTATCAGCCGATTCCAGTAACTTCATCTGTAGGTATTCCAGGAAATTCATTACCTGGTAATACAGGAGCTTTAAGAAACCAAGGATATGAGTTGTCTTTAAGATATGATATCTTGAGAGATACTAAATTCAAATTGTCTGTTTTTGCTAATGGAGCATTCAATGACAATGAGATAGCTAGCTTGGGTCTTCTAGATCCACTTAATGGAACACACTTTGTTAGAGTAGGTACAGACTTTGCTCAAGTAGTAGGTCAAACTGCTAATCAGTATTATACTGTTCCTTACATCGGTGTTAACCATGCGAATGGTAACTTATTGTTCATGGATATCAATGGTAACCCAACTGAAAATCCAACTGATGCTGACAGAAGAACAACTGATAAAAACTATCTTCCTAAATATCAAGGTGGATTTGGATTTAATGCTTCTTATGAAGGGTTCTTCTTAGATGCTTCTTTTGTATACTCACAGAAGTTCTACAAATTTGATACAGATTACAACAGCTTAATGGATATCAGAAACGTTAACCCATTCCCTGTATCTTATGACTTAGTTAATGCTTGGACTCCAACAAATACAAGTTCTAACATTCCTTCATGGAATGCTACTAACTTTGATTCAGGAGATTTGTCAGACCGTTTCTTACGTGATGCTTCTTTCGTTAGATTGAGAAATCTTACTTTCGGTTATGATGTTCCTGCTAAATTCCTAAAACAAACTTTCATCAAAGGATGTCGTTTTAGATTACAAGGTGAAAACTTTATTACTTGGACTAAGTGGAAAGGATTCGATCCTGAGACATTTACCACAAGCGGTACAGGTTATTTCCCAACTCCTAAAGTATTTACTTTTGGTGTAGATATTAATTTCTAAAAAAAAATAAAATGAAAAAAGGAATAATTTTTTTAAGCTTTGTTGCTTTGTTGTTTTCATGTAATGATGCAACAGATATTGTACAGCCGGGTGAATTAAATGACCAAAGGTTGTTTACCAACGTGGCTAATATGCAACTATTTATGAATGAAGTTTATGATAGGTTTGCAACAGAAAGCGATATTATGGCTTCATCTAAATTATCAGATGAAATAGCTATAGGAGGAGCATTAACGGTTGATGATACGCAACGCTTCTTCGTGCCTACTACCAATGCGGAAGCAGATGCGATTTGGTCTAATCACTATATATTGATTAATTATTGTAATAGGGTTATTAGAGGGGCTACTTATTTTACGCCTACATCGGCAGCTGATATTGCTCAGTATAATTCTATATTAGCTCAAGCAAGAGCTTTAAGAGCGTTTGCTCATTTTGAATTGATGGTATATTTTTCAAAAGATCTTAGTGATGATAATGCATTAGGAGTAATGTTGGTAGACAGAGTTCCTGGAACATATGATCGTATTCCTAGATCAACCAATGGTGCATTGTTTACATTCATTGAGTCTGATTTGTTATTTGCTGAAGCTAATCTAGGTACTCCAATAGCTGGTAGTACTCCTGTAACAGCAGCTAATGCATACAAGTATGTTAACTTGGATTTTATTAATGCATTTAGAGCAAGAATGTATCTTTACAGAAAAAATTATACTCAAGCGTTAAACTATGCTAATGCAGTAATTGGGTCAAGACCACTTTCTACATGTACATTTACATTACCTGCTAACTACCCTACGAATACAGCAGTTATACCGCCGGTAGGAGCTGGTACAGGTTCTACTACTATCAACGTATCACCTTCTACAGCTGCTGCGCAAGCTGTTCAAAGAGCATTATATACTATTGATCAATGGACTTCTGCAGGAGCACCAGATTATAGAAAAATGTGGGTAGACGCTACTCAAGGAGAGCTTTTATTTGCTCTTGACAGACCTAACAATAAAACTAACTGGGGAAGCCGTTACAATACTAACGGGTCTTACTTATCAGGTGGTGCATTATTTGATATGGGAAGAAATTTATTCAACCTTTACACTCAACCAATGGGTGGTGGTGCTCAAGATTTCAGAAGATGGTGTTTTGTAGATCGTTCATCTACTATCTCTGCTAATCCAAGTACAGCTACAAGAACTTCTGAGCAAATTGTTATCGATAAATATCCTGGAAAAACAGGAGCACACTTAGCGAATGACGTTAAAGTTTTCCGCGAATCAGAAATCTATTTCATCAAAGCGGAATGCTTAGTTAGAAATGGTGATTTGCCAGGTGCAGCAGGTTTAATCCAACAAGTTAGACAAGCTCGTAACTATATCACAGGTGCTGTTGTTCCAACTCCGGTTTATGCCAATGCTACTGCTGCTTTTGCTGACATTCTTACTGAAAGAAGAAAAGAGTTGTGCTTCGAAGGACACAGATATATTGACTTAAAACGTTTAGGAGCTGATGCTGGTGTACCAGGTACAGATAGAGACGCTACAGATGCAGCTAACTCTAATGCAACCAGCCCGGTAAACATTCTTTTAGGTGATTACAGATTTACATTACCTATCCCACAAGATGAAATCAACATTAACCCTCTAGTTCAAAATGATGGTTATGTAAATTAATCTTTGGATTAGTTAAAATTATAAAAGACCTCTCCTTTGGAGAGGTTTTTTTATATATTTGAGGAAAATTAACGGTATGAAATATATATTACTTTGTTTGGTTTCTTTTAGCGTTTTTTCCCAAACACAAAAGGAAAGAGATTTTATTATTAGCAAATCAAACCCACAGGAAGTAGCCCGTCTAACAAGAATAATTGATTCTACCTCCCTGAAAAACAGACAGGACGTTGAAGCCTATCTTTTAAAATATCCTAATACACCAAATAAGCAAAACCTACAAAGGATTATTGATGGTGTGCCAATTTTCTATAAAGAAGATAATAATGTCTTATGTGTGCAAACCCTTAGAGCTAATGCAATGTATCCAAGTGGCTCCTTAGGATTGTCAGTTACAGGGCAAGGCATGACCATAGGTATGTGGGATGGAGGCAAAGTCAGAGATACCCATGTTGAATTTACAGGTGGAAGAATTACGCTTAGTGATGCTGCAAGTACTTTGTCTACACATTCAACACATGTTTTAGGAACAATGATAGCCGGTGGTGCCAGTGCACCAAGAAGGGGATTTGCTTATCAGGCTGTAGCAAAAACATATGATTATGGTAATGATACTGCTGAAATCAATTCTTTTGCCAGTCAGGGGTATTTAGTTTCTAACCATTCTTATGGAAATATAGCTGCCAATCTACCTCAAAGTACTTTCGGTGCTTATAACTCACAGTCTGTTGATGCAGACAATCTTATGTACACTTATCCCTATTACCAAATGGTAAAATCTGCCGGAAACGACAGAAGTGATACTACTTTGGATCAGGTTAATGGTAAGGGAGGTTACGATTTACTAACAGGTGCAGCTAATGCAAAAAATATAATCACAGTTGCTGCTGTGGAAGGGCTAATGGCTAATGGAGATGATAATTCATTTGTAATGTCAACCTTTAGCAATTTTGGACCACCGGATGATGGAAGGGTTAAACCTGATTTAGCTGCAAAAGGAGTAGCTGTTTCTTCTTGCATCTCGATTTCTGACAATGCTTATTCTGAACTTCAGGGAACCTCTATGGCCTCTCCTTGTATCACAGGTTTAATTACATTATTGCAAAAACATTATAACAATCTTAATGTTGGTACTTTCATGAGATCGGCTACAGTTCGTGGATTACTATTTGTATCCGCAAGAGAGGCTGGTGATTTTGATGGTCCTGATTATAGATTTGGATGGGGTTTGCCTGACGGAACTGCCGCAGCTCAAATCATAACTAATAAAAATACTACTTCCATAATGGAAGAAAATACGCTTAACAATACACAAACTTACACTAAGACTATAGCCATCAATTCGACTCAGGATATCAATGTGGCTATTGCATGGACCGACAGAATAGGTGTTGTAAATGCCAGTGGAGATATTGATAATCGTTCACCAAGACTAATCAATAATCTTGATTTAAAGGTAATTAAAGACGGAACAACTTATTACCCTTGGAAACTTGATCCAGACCTTCCTGAAGATCCTGCTACAAACAATTCAGACAATGATGTGGACAATATTGAAAGAGTCAATATTAGAAATGCACAGCCCGGAGTATATACCATTCAGGTTACACATAAAGGAACTTTGGTTGGTGGTTCTCAGGATTATTCCCTTATAGCTTACGGCGGTGGAACAGGCCTTGGAGTAAATTCGGCAGATTACAGCAATAATATCTTTATCTACCCAAATCCGGCAAAAGGAATATTGAATTTTGACATTAAAAATGATATTGCAATAACTGCTGTAACCATCAACGATATTTCAGGAAAAGAGATTTACCAATCAGGAAAAAATCCAATTAACAACTCAATAGATGTTTCTAATCTTTCCTCTGGAGTTTATTTTGTTACTTTCAAATCAGATAACAATTCTGTAACCAAGAAGTTTATAAAAGAATAACTTTTTTAGTAATTATAAATTAAAACCACCTTACGGGTGGTTTTTTTATGAATTTATTACAAATTGTTTTATGTATTTTTGCTTCGAAATAATTTAAGATGAAATACTTATTAAGCGTAATTTTTTTATTGGTTTCTTTTATTGGTTTTAGTCAGACAAAATCATTGGGGGATGAAAATACTGAGGCTCCTAAAAAGCCCGCAAAGGCAGCTTACAATCAATATAGGATTATTACTTTGCAAAAAGATACTACCTATGTCGATACTTCATTGACCATAAAAAAAGAATACGAATACAACTTTTTGCGTAAAGACATTTTTGGCCTTTTGCCATTTGCTAATGAAGGACAAACCTATGCAGTTCTGGATTTTGGTTTAAAAAAATTCAATGCGTTTCCAGAGATAGGCTTCTCAGGAAAACAATTCAATTATCTTGGAGTAAATGATATAAAATACTATTCTGTAGCTACTCCGGTAACGGAACTGTATTTCAAAACTGTAATGGAGCAGGGACAGTCCCTAGATGCTTTTGTAACGGTCAATACTTCCGAACGTTTTAATATGTCTATTGCCTTTAAAGGATTGCGTTCACTCGGGAAATACGTTAACCAGCTGTCCAGTACGGGTAACTTTAGATTCACTTCAAGCTATAATACCAAAAACAAAAGATATTACCTTAACTTCCATTTTACGGGACAGGATTTTTTAAATGGTGAAAATGGAGGAATCACAACCTTAGAAGATTTTGAAAGCGGAGACAACGCCTTCTCTAACCGTGCCCGATTGGAAGTATACCTCAAAGATGCCAAAAGCTTCATGAAGGGTAAACGCTTCTTCTTTGATCATAACTTTCTTATCAATCGCAAAAAAGGAAGCAATAACCTCTATCTGACTCATCAATTCAACTACGAAAATAAATTTTTCGAATACAATCAGGCTACTGTTGCATCAACTGTAGGAAGTACAAGCGTGTTACGCTTTGGAGATTCTTATGTTACGGCCAATATCAATGACCATACCCGCTATAACAGAATGTATAACAAAGCCGGCGTAATTTACGAAAACTCACTTCTTGGTAAATTCCAGTTTTTTTTAGAAGACTTCAGGTTTAACTACTATTACAATAGAATACTTATTTTAGATAGTGGTGTTGTTCCAAGTACCCTCAATAACAAAATCAATACCGTTGGCGGACAATATGATTACAGGAAAAATAAATGGAATGGAACATTTACCTACTCCAATTCCATTTCCAAGCAACCAATGACCAACTTTGATGCGAAACTAAATTACAAGCTCAATGACAAAAACAGCTTTGTTTTCCAATATCAGATGTTGAGCAAAATCCCAGACCACATTTACAACTTATATCAAAGTAGTTTTATTGATTATAACTGGTCCAATGATTTTAAAAACGAAAAAATTAACAACCTCGAAGCCACTGCGAAAACTCAATGGCTTGACGCATCCCTTCAGGTGACCTCTTTGAAGGATCATTTATATTTTAGCAATGATGCTACAGATCCACAGCAACAGATAATCTCGCCCAAACAATATGAAAAAGCGATCAATTATCTGTCAGTAAAAGTAAGCCGGGAATTCAAATGGTGGAAACTGGCTCTGGATAATACGTTATTGTATCAGAAAGTAGATCAAAAAGACGATATCCTGAATGTCCCTCAAATCGTAACCCGAAATTCACTGTACTTCACTAATTACTTTTTCAAAAAAGCGCTGTACCTGCAGTCAGGATTTACATTCAACTATTTTACCAAATTTTACATCAACGATTACAATCCTGTAACAACCGAAGCATTCGTGCAAAACCAAAGAAAAGTGGGTGACTTCCCCATGTTAGACTTCTTCGTCAATGCCCGAATTCGTCAAACCAGGATTTTCTTCAAATTGGAACAT
>CAMFLD010000145.1 GCA_945957245.1 uncultured Flavobacterium sp.
AGTAAGTGGCGTCAAACTTCGATGCAAAAATAAACTTTTTATCAGAGCAGTATCTTAATAATTGTATAATAATTTAACAATTAAAAATAGTACTTTTGCCTTGATTATGATGGAAAACATTTTACAGCAGCGAATTCTGGAACCTAAAGACTGGGCTACTTATCTTTTTGTTTTATCGTTTGCATTAATTGCCATTACAAGAACGGCTTTTGAAGGAAGGTTTAGTGAATTTTTGCGGATTCTTGTTTCTGACAAATACATTAAGGTTTACAAAGACACTTCGCATCTGATGAGTGGTTTTACCATTTTGCTGTTTATTGTTCAGGTTATTTCATTTTCGTTTTTTATCCAGCTGCTTCTTAATCAATGGGGATATGTAGCTAAAACAGACTGGATAATATTCCTTCGGATTTTTACTTTTTTTGGCGTTTTTGTTCTTTCTAAATTCCTGATAGAAAAGATTGTAGCTGCCATTTTTAACATCGAAGAGTTCACAGAACAGTTTAATTTGCAGAAAGTTAGTTACAGAACGTTTATCGGGATGATTTTATTACCCATTAACATTTACATGTTTTATAACAATTCCGTATCAAATGTTTTGATTTATTGTATTATTGGTGTGATTTTGGCAATAAACCTGTTTTCTTATTTGGTTTCTTTAAAGATTTATCAAAACTTACTCATCGGTAAGTTGTTTTATTTTATTTTGTATCTTTGCGCACTTGAAATATCGCCCTATTATTTCATATATTATTTGATTACAAAAAATTTAGCGCATTAGAATGTCAAATTTGAAAGTGAAAACAATTTTGGTCTCCCAACCAGAACCAAAAGTAGAGAATTCTCCTTATTTTGAATTGCAGCAAAAGCATAAGGTTAAGATTGATTTCAGGCCATTTATTCATGTCGAAGGCGTAACTGCGAAAGACGTAAGGGCTCAAAAAATTGACCTTAATAATTATACCGCAATCATTTTAACCAGCAAAAATTCAGTGGACCATTTTTTTAGGGTTGCAGAGGAAATGCGTTATAAAGTACCTGAAGATTTAAAGTATTTCTGCCAATCGGAAGCCATTGCCTTTTACCTTCAGAAATATGTGGTTTACAGAAAGCGCAAAATTTATGTTGGACAGAAGGACTTTGTTGATTTATCTCCGTTAATCAAAAAGTATAAAGAGGAAAAATTCCTTTTACCGGCTTCGGATCAATTGAATTTTGACGTGCCTCAAACACTGAACAACCTAAAAGTTGATTGGACTCAGGCTACTTTTTACAAAACCGTAATGAGCGACCTGTCGGATTTAGCCGATGTCTACTATGATGTTCTGGCTTTCTTTAGCCCAACCGGAATCAAATCGTTGTTCAAGAACTTCCCTGATTTCAAGCAAAACAACACCCGTATTGCTGTGTTTGGAAGCACAACCCAAAAAGAAGCTTTAGAACACGGATTACGCATTGATATTTTGGCGCCAACACCGGAAACTCCATCCATGACTATGGCTTTAGAGCGTTATATAGCTGATGCCAACAAAGGAAAATAAAATTATTACACCTCATAAAAAAAGCCATCCAAAAAAAGGATGGCTTTTTTCTTTTTCATCAAATTTTATTCTTTGACTATTTTTACTGTTTTTACTAAACCTCCTGATAAAACTTTTATAAAATAAACTCCTTTTGAAAAGGAACTCATGTCAAGTTCTGTCTCAAGTGCATTGATTTTTTGGATTAGGATTTGCTGCCCTAATATTGAGACAACGGAAACCTCATCAATTGTTGAACTGTTTGTTAAGTTTAATGTATTTTTTACCGGATTGGGATAATGACTGAAACCGCTAAACACAAAATCCTCATCAGACAAAGTATTTACAAATCTGGTATTAAATGTATTAGTAATAATAGCAGGATTTGTATCAAAATAAATAGACGCCGAGTTAGGGATAACATCTCCAACCGCATAACCGGGTCTTGGTTTTACCTGAAAGGTTATATATCCTTTTCCTATCATAGTATCCTGAATGGACGGCATTAAATTGATAGCGTTAAACCTAAACAGTAAATTTGAATCAACTCTTTCCAATACATATGGATTGCTTGAATCAACAATCCTAATGGTAGATGGGTCAAGTTTATTATCTAAAACATCTTCAATCTTTATGTTGATGGCATTTGCTGTTCCTGTATTTTCGAAACGAATAGTATAGGTAAGATAGTCATCTGAAGTAAATGAGGAATGAAGAATTCTTTCCCCATGACTTTCGGAAATGTTATTCGGGTCAAACGATCCTACTACAGCTCTTGTAACTACAAAATTGTTATTATATGGATAAACATCCCCAGAAGGCATCGTTATAGAAACTGTATTTGACAGTAGCTGACCTAACGCTACAGTAGGTATTGGAGGAACCAATAGTTCTACGTTTATGTATCTGGTTTCATATGGAGCTAAATTTGTAAAATTATAGCTAAAACCATTGAAGTTTGCTACAGCGTTTGGTTGTGATATGTTAGTAATTGTTAAAGCAGGGTCTTTGTTAAATGTAACTGTTCCAGAAGCTACAGGTTGATTCGAATTGTTGCTGTATGAAATATAATTGTTCCAAACCACACCTGGTCTAGGCTCATTAACCCAGGGAACCATATTAACACCTAAATCCTCGAAAGCTGTTGTTGCAATAGGGAAATAATAATTTGTGAATACTGAGCCTACCGGAACCGTAACATTAGGATATGTTATTGTACATGTATTATAAGTAGCATAAGAAGGATAAACAGTATAACTTAAATCATAAACATTAGTTGGATTGGACTCATATAAATAATAGGAAGAATTACAATAAATATGATGTAATGATCCTCCATTAATGGAATAATTAAAACTACCGTATCTAAAATAAGGTTCAATTGCTTCTTTAATTCCATTATTGTTAGAATCAATAAAAGCTATTAATTTAATGCCATCTCTTGAAACTATAAACGAACTGTCTATTACTTTATCAACCAAATTTGAATTATAATACCCAAAAAAACGGGGTGTGAAACTAGCGCTGCCATTATTTATAATGTCTTGTGTTATAATAATCTGAGCCGTAAATGTCGTGCTATCTGATGCCCCTGGAGCTAATGATACTATTGGCCCACCTGTGAATACCAGATTATTAGACATATAAAGATCCGGTTCAATGTTAGTAATTGGAAAAATACCTATGTTACCTAAAGTAAAAGTTACATTAAAAACATCTCCAACACTTACATAACCGTCACCATTAAAATCCTGATATGTTCTGGTATAAGTAAGAGTTAATGGAGAAGACACATTCAAAAGTACAGTGGCAGTGTCACAATGACTTGGATTCGCCAGTTCACAAACAGTATAATTAAAATCATAGTAGCCCTGCCCAACAGAATCTGGGATATGCAAAATTCCCTGCGCATCTAAAGTTACTCCCATTGCATTTGGTTCGAGTGAAATAGAAACATCACTGGCATTAACCGCAGCTCCATGATAGGTATCATTTGCAATGACAGATAAATTACCTGTTGACCCAGCTGTAATACTAAATTCATCATGAATTGCCTTTATATTATAATTATCTAAAATATCGACAACTAATGAACTCGTAGCATTGAATGTATTTCCGGAAGTGACGGTAGCTGTAAATGTAAAGTTTTCCGTTCCTTCTAATAAACTATCAAACGTTGTGGGCACATCAACCGAAACAAAATTTTGTCCAGCCGGAATGGTTACAGTAGTGTTTACAGGTGTAAAATCAGTATTAGAGGCTGTTCCCGGAGAGGTTACAACATTCACAATAATGTCGGTTGCACTGGGAGTGCTTGTCCTGATATTAAAAGAAGCAGTGTCCCCTTCATATAGTAACCCTGACTGTACATTAGAATAATTATTAACCTTGTAAACACTCAAATCAGGCAATCCATCATTGTCGATAATTTTTACTTGAGCGGATACAGAATTATTAGTGGTGTTTGCTGATGTTACATTGACATTCACCATAAATGACTCAACTGGTTCATCAAGCGTGTCGTCTGTTGTTGGTATTGAAACCGATGCGGAAGTATCACCTGCTAAAATGGTTTGAGTAATATTGGTTATCGTAAAATCGCTGTTGTCAGCTGTTCCAGGTACCGAGGTAAAGTTGACAACAACATTACTGTTATAAGGTCTGTCCAGTATAGCTGAAAGAGTTTGGGTCCTTCCTTCAGTAACACTTATATCAGAAATACTTACCGTTGGAAAAGTATCATTGTCTATAATTTCTACCGTAACTGGGACAATTGTATTTGCTGTATTACCTGTTGTGACAGTTCCAGTTAAGACAAATATTTCATTGGGTTCGGTCAGCGCATCATCATTAATTGGTATTTGGATACTTGCTACAGTTCGTCCTGCCGGGATGGTTATGGTTGAATTTATTGCTGTAAAATCAGACGACACTGCTGTTCCATTACTGGTAACGCAGTGAATGGTCACATTCGAATTATAAACATTTGAGAGATTGTAATAAATTGTAACATTAGGAATACCTTCTACAGCCGAACTTTGTACGTAAGCATTGACTGTAGGAGGCGTATCATTATCGGTAATATAAACCTCCTCTTTAGCATCAATATTAGATGTATTACCGGAAAGAACCAACGCTTTAACTATAAAAGTTTCAGTTGGTTCAATTATGGCATCATTTGTAGTCGCTATGGAAAAATAATTGCTGGCAGATTGACCTGCAGGAATAGTTATAATAGTATTTACAGGTATAAAATCTGAAGTGCCTGCTGTCTGTGATATGGTAGTTATATTAACCACAACTGGTGCCGAGGTAGTACGTGAAAGATTCAATTGAAGTGACACAGAGTTCCCCTCGATTAAGTTATTATATGAATTTTGATTAATAGTAAGATATGGACCTTGTGCATACAGGAAATTACTAAACAACCCGAAAATAAAAATCAACAAAAATTGGGTAACTTTCTTACTCATGGGTCTATTTTTTAGGTTAAAACATAAATCTTAATCCTAGTTCAGGAATTAGGATTAATTTTATTTAATATACTAATATACAAACACAGAGACACAAACAACAAAAAGGTTGCGTAAAATCGTAATAAAAAAAGCCATCCGATTATTTCAGATGGCTTTTTTCTTTGGTTAGGTTTGTTATTTATAATTGAGGACCGGCTTTTACTAAGTTTTGTCCTTCAGTATTGTCTGTATATTGAGCAAAGTTTTTGATGAAACGGGAAGCTAAGTCTGTAGCTTTTTCATTCCATTCGGATGCATTTTCATAAGTATCTCTTGGATCAAGAATAGCCGGATTAACATCATGTAATGCTGTTGGTACCGCTAAATTAAATACCGGAATCATTTTGGTTTCCGCTTTTTCAATGGAACCATCCAGTATCGCATCGATAATGGCACGGGTATCTTTTATAGAAATTCGTTTCCCTGTTCCGTTCCATCCGGTGTTTACCATATAAGCTGTAGCGTTGTGCTGCTCCATTTTCTTTACTAATTCTTCACCGTATTTTGTTGGGTGCAGTGTTAGGAAAGCTTTCCCGAAACAAGCTGAAAATGTTGGTTCCGGTTGTGTAACACCTCTTTCTGTTCCAGCTAACTTAGCAGTAAATCCGGAGAGAAAATAATATTTGGTCTGCTCCGGAGTTAGTTTAGAAACCGGCGGCATAACCCCAAAAGCATCTGCTGTAAGGAAGATTACTTTATTAGCATGACCAGCTTTAGATATAGGTTTTACAATATTATGGATATGATAAATAGGATACGAAACCCTTGTATTTTGTGTAACGGAACCGTCTTTGAAATCGATAGTACCTTCAGCATCAACAGTAACATTCTCTAATAATGCGTCTCTTTTGATAGCGGCATAAATATCCGGTTCGTTTTCTTTGCTTAAATCAATGGTTTTGGCATAACATCCACCTTCGAAATTGAAAACTCCATCATCATCCCAACCGTGCTCATCGTCACCTATTAATTCCCGTTTAGGGTCCGTTGAAAGCGTAGTTTTTCCAGTTCCGGAAAGCCCGAAGAACACAGCCACATCACCCTCTTTTCCTTTATTAGCCGAACAGTGCATTGAAGCGATTCCCTGTAATGGAAGATAGTAATTCATCATGGCGAACATTCCTTTTTTCATCTCGCCTCCATACCAGGTACCTCCAATAACCTGAATTTTCTCTGTAAGATTGAAAGCAATATATACTTCCGAATTTAATCCGTGGGCTGCATAATCTTTAAACGAAGTTTTGGAACCATTCATCACGATGAAATCCGGCTCTCCAAAATGTTCCAGTTCTGCTTCGGTAGGACGGATGAACATATTGGTTACAAAATGAGCCTGCCAGGCCACTTCCATAATAAAACGTACTTTGAGTATTGTATTTTCATTGGCGCCACAAAAAGCATCACCACCATATAGCTTTTTCCCTGACAATTGATTGGTTGTGGTTTCTTTTAACGCATTCCAGGTCGTTTGCGAAATTGGTTTATTGTCGTTTACCGCTTTTTCAGAATTCCACCAAATGGTATTTTCAGTAACGCTGTCTTTTACAATATACTTATCTTTCGGAGAGCGTCCGGTAAAAACCCCGGTCATGACATTTACGGCTCCAAGTTCACTTAACTGCCCTTTTTCGAATCCTGTAAGATTTGGATCTAACTCATCATTGTATAATTTTTCAAAGGAAGGATTGTAGATGATTTCCTGAACATTTGTAATCCCATATTTGGCTAACGAAATCGATTTCGTTGTTTGAGCGTAGTTCTCCATAGAAATTAGTTTGTGTTGCATTATAATTTAGACCTCAAAGGTAAAAATTAAATTTCAGAAACTATTTTTTTTAGCGAAATATTATCTAACCTGCTTTCTTAAATTCCAGAACAAAACGCTCCAAGCCGCTATTAGCAAGGCTCCGCCAATTGGAGTTACAATTCCTATAACCTTAAAATCAATTCCTGAAAGAGGTTTGGTACTTAATAAATAAATAGAACCGGAGAAGAAAATTACTCCAAAAAC
>CAMFLD010000146.1 GCA_945957245.1 uncultured Flavobacterium sp.
CCGTATTGGGTTGTTTGGTTACAAAAAGAGAAAAAAGCGCTAATTTTTTATTGTTAATAAATATTGGCTTAGACAAATTATAATTATATACCTCTGAACTATTTCCCAGAGAACTAATTGAATCTCTAAATTTATATAGACCGTCATCATCCATCAGTGCTGCAAACTTAAATTTCCCACTTTCTTTTTTACTCCAATATTCTATAACAGTATCATTACGATTTTCATTATACAACAAATCGTAATCATTTTGATCAAATGATTTAGCTTGAATATTTCTGTTTCCTCTTTTTGTTCCTAAATATGTTTTTAGGGTATTTGATGTTCGCAGCTTTTTAATAGCCAATACAGGAATCATATTTTTCCCTTTATTATTAGCCATCTCTTCTTTTAAATAACTTTCGATGCAGCTATTTTTTGTTGAGCAGGAAATCACAAAAAGCGAGCATAATAAAATAAATAAGATTCTTTTCATGTTCATTACTTTTTAATTACAAGGCCTACTAATTGGAAAATAATTATTTCCATTGGCATTTTGCTGGGTGTTATGACACTCAGCATTATTTACTGCTATTATTCTATCTTTTTCTGAATCAGTCAAAGCATTAAATGGAGGTGTATTCCCCAAACCACCCCAAGCCAAATCTTTATAGATTTGCTGTGGTTGTTGACTTGAAGAAACTTGAATACCTGTTTGATACTCTTGCAAAGCACTCGCCATTGCATTAACATAAGATTCAGCCATTTGATTATGCTGTGCAATATCTCCTACACCTCCATTAAAATGGTTTACGTAGTAGTCCCATAAAATGGAAAAAGTATTTAAATTACTCGTTTCTCCATAATCTAAATCATCAACCAGACTCAAAAAATAGGCATGTATTAGTTCATGGATTATTGTAGAAGCTATACTTAGTTTTGTAGCGTGTTCAATATATTGTGAATTAAGCTTTATTGTGTAATTATAAGGAACTACAAGAGAACCTGTAGGGGTCGACCAATCTGTTGTTCCATACGTATCTGACGGAAGGTTATTATCAAGAATAATTTTTACAGAATAAACACTGTTAGTATTTCCAAGTTTTGTAATAATTTCAGCTATTCTATTTTGTTGTAAATTTTTTAAACTCTCAAGAATTGCTTTCGTACAATCATCCAAGTCACTACCATCAATCTGCTTTTCAATAATAAACGGTTCCATTGACTGGTAATTATTAGGATTATTACCTATTATGGATATCAGTTCATTGACTAAATCCATACTACTAGCTGACCAATGGTTAGTTATCAGATAGTTTACAAACTCTGGATGACTTTCAAAAATCTTTTTTTGATCATTATTCATCATCTGGGTAAAAGCCTGATAATTATAAAAGAAAATTTCTTCATCATTCAGACTATTGCCAATGGTTTCAGTATTCAGTCCTGTGATAATATCATCACTAGTTCCCGTCCCCGGATTTTGTCCTGTTCCAGAAGACCCGCTGCCTCCTGATTCCCCTGATGCATTACCACCTCCCTGATTGCCTCCTGAAAATCCCTGCATAGTGCAGAATGAACCTATAAAAACTGAGGTTGTATGCGAAACGGTAGTATTGCCGTAATTCCCTGTCAACTCCCCTTCGTCTACAGGAACAACATATTCGGTAGTAGTAGTTACATAAATATCAATACACTGAAGCTTAAGTTCCTCTAATTTTACACCATCCTTCATTAAAGAAATGAATTGTTTTTCGCTTGCTGCCTTTTGCTCTTCTGTTAGCGTTAGCGCCTGCTGCATTGTAAAATCATACTTTACAAGGTAAACGTCGTAATTTCCATTCTCCTTCTCATTAAAACAGATGTTTTTGATTTTTTCATCTGATGAAGTTCTGATAATTGGGAATGTATACGATTTCAGATTGTCTTTTTCAATATAAAGCCCTTTTTCATCATCAAAATAAAGTCCTGATTTGTCATCGAATACCAATTTAGAGCTACCACTGTTAATATTAGTATTAAACCTCTTAATCTCATTAACAGCATTATTCAACTTAAAATTAGTTTGCATAGCTACATCTTTCATTGAAAATCGTTTCACTTTGATTTTACTTTGTTGAGCATTTTTTTTTTCAGCCTCACAACCGGAAAGAAGTACTGAAAAGCAAATAAATGCAAGTTTTAAAACGTTTTTAAATTGGCCTTTTGTCATATACTTTTTTATTACAGATTTAATCTAAACAGCAATTACATAAGTGATAACCAAGTTAATCAGTTCAAAAAGACCAAGGTGGTATTATCTTAAATTGAACATTTTGTAGCGCTTTAATTTCAAATGTAAGATAAATATACTTCAAAAAGAAATAAATTGTATCTATTGTTTAATTTTTAAGGGTATAATTTAACAAATAATTCTACTTAAACAAAAAAACCTGTAACAAATCCAAAAAATTCTGTAAACAAATTTGGTGGTAATTAAGCAATTTTACAGTAATAAATCTTACGCCATGAAAAAGCACCTTCTTACCCTCAGCCTCCTTTTAATACTTGCTTCCTGCAAACAGGAATCTAAAACGATTACTCACAAAAAGAAACCGTCACCAACACGAATCAAACCAAAAGCCTATGGTTTCCATTTTGAAAAAACCAAAGACTTTCTGGCTTCGATAAGTGACAGTTCAAAAATTTGGATAGTCCTTGCTGTCAACCGGACGGATAAAACCAATCTCAAAAAAATGGATTCTATTATTGTTCCTAAAGATTTGACTGGTGATATTGCCTATTACATGCCCTTCCCGCTCAAAATAAAGGCACTGAATGAAGTTAGCAAAATTGTTTTGTTCTCCTATCCTACTCAAAGTTTCGCTGCCTACGAATACGGCGACTTAATCCGGACCGGACCAACCAATATGGGCCGAAAGAAAGACCAAACTCCTATCGGACTCTTTTTTACCAACTGGAAAGCTGAAAAAACGACCAGTACCTTTAATGATGAATGGGATCTGAAATGGAATTTCAACATTGCTAATAAACTCGGTGTTGGATGGCATCAATATGAACTTCCCGGTTATCCTGCTTCACATTCCTGTTTAAGGTTACAGGAACGTGATGCCAAATACCTTTACAAATGGGCTGATGAATGGGTATTGCAGGACAAACAAACTGTAAAACTGAACGGAACTCCGGTAATTGTTTTTGGTCATTATGATTTTGACGCGCCAAAACCTTGGTATCAATTAGTAAAAGACCCAAATGCACTAAACATTTCTGCTGAAAGCATCGAAAATGAAATAAAACCTTATTTAAGCAAAATACTATCAGAACAACAAAAAAGGGAAAACACGTCACAATAAAAGGCATTACAATCATTCTGATTGTCTATTCCACGATAACAAAATCTAAATTCCAAAACCGTTAATCTTCAATCTACATTCTTTATCTTTGCAGAGCTAAATTGCAAGTATGGAATCAGTCTTAGATAAAAATTTACCATCAGGTAACCGAGGCACAGCCGAAGCAGGTATTGCAAAACCTAAATGGCTTAAGGTTAAACTTCCAATCGGTCAAAAATACACAGAGCTAAGAGGTCTTGTAGATAAATACAAACTTAATACTATATGTACTTCCGGAAGCTGCCCTAATATGGGCGAGTGCTGGGGTGAAGGTACTGCTACATTTATGATTTTGGGAAATATCTGCACACGTTCGTGTGGTTTTTGCGGTGTTAAGACAGGCCGACCAGAAACTGTTGATTGGGATGAGCCTGAAAAAGTGGCACGTTCCATCAAAATCATGAAGATCAAACATGCGGTAATTACCAGTGTTGACCGGGACGACCTCAAAGACATGGGGTCTATAATATGGCTGGAAACAGTTCAGGCAATTAGAAGAATGAATCCGGAAACAACATTAGAAACATTAATTCCTGATTTTCAAGGCGTTGAAAGAATCATTGACCGAATTGTGGAAGCTGACCCAGAAGTAGTATCACACAATGTTGAAACGGTTCGCCGACTTACCCGCGAAGTCCGCATACAGGCCAAATACGACCGAAGCCTTGCCGTTTTAAAATACCTTAAAGACAAAGGAATCCGCAGAACTAAATCGGGTATAATGCTTGGTTTAGGGGAAACTGAAGAGGAAGTAATCCAAACCATGCAGGATTTAAGAGACAATAATGTAGATATTGTTACCATCGGGCAATACCTTCAGCCAAGTAAAAAACACTTACCTGTTAAGGAATTCATTACTCCGGAGCAGTTTGCAAAATATGAGAAAATAGGAAAAGAAATGGGCTTCCGTCACGTCGAAAGCGGTGCATTGGTTCGTTCCTCTTATCATGCTGAAAAACACATTCATTGATGGACATTTCTAACGAACAATCAGCTATCAGAGCAACATACTTTAGCATAATTGGAAATACCTGTTTAGCTTTGATAAAAGGAATCTCCGGTTTTTTTGGTAATTCTTATGCTTTGATTGCGGATGCTATTGAATCCACAACTGATATTTTTTCATCATTCCTTGTATTGTTTGGCATCAAATATTCAAACAAGCCTGCTGACGAAAACCACCCTTATGGTCACGGCAAAGCTGAGCCACTAATAACATTTATTGTTGTAGGTTTTTTAATAACATCTGCAACTATAATTGCGTATGAAAGTATTCAAAATATAGGTACTCCTCATGCACTACCTAAATCATGGACATTGATTGTCCTCGGAATAATAATACTCTGGAAAGAATATTCATTCCGAAGAGTAATGAGCAAGGCAATAGAAACCAATAGTTCTTCCTTAAAAGCAGATGCCTGGCACCACCGCAGTGATGCTATTACATCAGTGGCAGCATTCATAGGCATCAGTATTGCACTTTTTTTGGGAAAAGGATACGAATCAGCCGATGACTGGGCGGCTCTTCTTGCTTCCTTTTTTATTTTATACAATAGTTACTTAATCTTTCGTCCTGCACTTGGTGAAATAATGGATGAACATCGATATGATGATTTAATTTTGGAAATCCGTAAGGTTGCTGCCGAAGTAAAAGGGGTAATCGATACCGAAAAATGTTTTATCCGTAAAGCAGGAATGAAATTCCACGTGGATCTCCACGCTACTGTTAATGCCAATCTTAGTGTAAAGGAAGGGCATGACATTGCCCATCTTCTAAAAAATACATTGCGAAGTAAAATTCCCCAATTGGGTCATGTTTTAATTCATATCGAACCAAATGAATAACAAAGTGAAAATTGCTATTAACGGTTTTGGCCGCATTGGAAGAAATCTGTTCCGTTTATTGATGAACCATCCTGAAATTGAGGTTGTAGCTATAAATGACATTGCTGACAATAAAACAATGGCTCATCTTATAAAATATGACAGTATTCATGGGGTATTGAATTGTGAGGTTTCCTTTGATGAACATTCCATAATTGTCGATGGAAAAAGCTATTTATTTTATCACGAAAAAGAAATCAGCAATCTTAACTGGAACGGCATAGACATCGTTATTGAAAGTACCGGAAAGTATAAAAGTTTTGAGCAAATCAACCAGCATATTATTGCCGGTGCTAAAAAAGTAATCCTTTCCGCGCCATCTGAAGTACCTGAAATCAAAACGGTTGTTCTTGGTGTAAACGAAAACATCCTTGACGGAAACGAAAAAATTGTTTCTAATGCCAGTTGTACTACCAACAATGCCGCTCCGATGATTAAAGTGATAAACGAACTTTGCGGTATTGAACAGGCATATATTACTACAGTACACTCTTACACAACAGACCAAAGCCTGCATGATCAGCCTCATAAAGACTTACGCCGTGCACGTGGAGCCAGCCAATCTATTGTACCTACAACAACCGGGGCTGCTAAAGCACTAAATAATATTTTTCCCGAAATGCAGGGTAAAATTGGTGGTGGAGGCATCCGTGTACCGGTTCCAGATGGTTCTTTGACAGATATTACCTGCTATGTTAAAAAAGAAGTCAGCATCGAAGAAATCAATGCAGCCTTCAAAAAGTCGGCGGAAACTGACTTAAAAGGAATTCTTGATTATACCGAAGACCCCATCGTTTCCGTTGATATCATTGGCAATAGAAATTCCTGTCTTTTTGATGCACAGTTAACATCCGTTATAGGGAAAATGGTCAAGGTTGTAGGATGGTATGATAATGAAATTGGTTATTCTTCCCGAATTATTGACTTAATTCTTTTGTTGAGTAAATAAATTACTTATTTTTAACATTCGTAATTTTTTTATTCGCATTCTAAATGAAATGGATTTGGATTTTCATATTCATGCCTGTATTCTTTTTCGGGCAGAAAAAACAACCGGCTAAAGTAGACAGTACTGCTTATTTCATTCAGTTAGCCAATTTTAATAAAAAAGCGGACAACTATAAATCTTCATTGGCATTTTCCCAAAAGGCATACAATTTTGCCAAATCAAAGAATAATATCCGGGGAATGGGTGATGCCTTATTTTCATTGGGCACAACCTATTTTGACCTACAAAAGATGAATGATGCCATAGAAACTTTTGGCAAGAGTGCCGATTTCTATAGCCAATTGTCCCCATCAACCGATTATGCCTTGTGTTATTACAATATCGGGCTTTGCTACATGAATCTGGAAGAATTCACTAAAGCGGAAATTAATTTTGACAAAGCACAATCCATTTATAACATCCTAAAAATAGATACTTCCCAGTTTCTAAACCTGCAGAAAGGTATTTTGTATAAAAATAATGGCAAAATTGATTTAGCTTCTAAGCTCTTCAACGAAATTATTTCAAAAGATGACGGAAGGGATATTTTCAAAACCAAAGCTGAGGCCTTATATCAATTGGGAACTATTGAAGAAGAACAAAATCACAACAATCTGGCTGCCAATTATCTTGAACGTGCTCTAAGCCTCAGCACCAAAGATGGTAATTATGACCAGAAAGCCAAAATCCTTTTAGACTTAAGTAAGACTTATGAGAAACTTTTGGACATCAAAAAATCTCATAATTACCTCAAAGCGCATTTGGCACTCAAGGAT
>CAMFLD010000147.1 GCA_945957245.1 uncultured Flavobacterium sp.
TCGGTGTGGGAAAACTGTCTACTATTTATAAAAGACAACATTCAGGAGCAAGCTTTCAAAACTTGGTTTGAACCGATTAAGTCAGTCGAACTAACTGATAATGCTCTATACATTCAGGTTCCAAGTAAATTTTTCTACGAATGGCTTGAAGAACACTATGTAAAACTTCTAAAAGTTGCATTAACAAAAGAACTTGGTAAAAATGCAAAGTTACTGTATAAAATCAAAATGGAAAACACTTATGGCAATAAACAGCCGTTTACGGAACAATTGCCGAGTGCTCACCGCAGTCCTATAAAATCTCAGGACGTTGATGCTCCTTTTAAAAACCTCAATCCTGAACTAAAGAATCCTTTTGTGATTCCGGGAATCAGAAACCTGAAAATTGAGTCGCAGTTAAATCCTAACTACAGTTTTGACAATTTCCTTGAAGGAGATTCAAACCGACTTGCCCGTTCTGCCGGTATGGCTGTTGCCAACAAACCGGGAGGAACCTCTTTCAACCCGCTATTGATTTTTGGTGGTGTTGGATTAGGAAAAACGCACCTGGCTCATGCTATAGGTGTTGAAATAAAAGATAAATATCCGGAAAAAACGGTTCTTTATATCTCTGCTGAAGTATTTACCCAACAGTATATAGATTCCGTTAAAAAGAATAACAGGAATGATTTCATTCATTTCTACCAATTGATTGACGTGTTGATTATTGACGACGTACAATTCCTTTCCGGAAAAACCGGAACTCAGGATGTATTCTTCCATATCTTCAACTACCTCCACCAAAATGGTAAACAGGTAATCCTAACTTCTGACAAAGCTCCTGTAGATATGCAGGACATCGAACAACGATTACTGTCCCGTTTCAAATGGGGATTATCCGCAGAATTGCACCAGCCTGATTACGAAACCAGGATTTCCATCCTTAAAAACATTTTGTACAGAGACGGTGTTGAAATGCCGGATGAGATTATAGAATATGTAGCACGTAATATCAAATCAAATGTTCGTGAACTGGAAGGTGCTATCATTTCATTGATTGCTCAGTCTTCTTTCAACAAAAAGGAAGTGACACTGGATTTGGCTAAAAGCGTAGTAGAGAAATTCGTTAAAAATGTAAAACGTGAAATCTCTATAGATTATATCCAAAAAGTAGTGTCCGATTATTTCCAGTTGGACGTAGACACACTACAGTCGAAAACCAGAAAACGTCATGTTGTACAGGCTCGCCAACTGGCTATGTTCTTTGCTAAGAAGTTTACAAAATCATCTTTGGCAAACATTGGCTCGCAGATTGGCGACCGTGATCATGCTACCGTATTACATGCCTGCAAAACCGTAGACAATCTGGTTTCAACAGATAAACAGTTCAAGAAATTTGTAGAAGATATTCATAAAAAACTCTCTCTATAAATTGCTTTTTGAGTAAGTTTGCGGTTTAGAAATAAGCAATGTTTATGCCCGTTAAAATTTTAATGGTTTGCTTGGGAAACATTTGCCGATCACCATTGGCAGAAGGAATTCTTGCATCCAAACTTCCAAAAGATATTTTTTTTGTGGACTCCGCAGGTACAGGAGCCTACCACATCGGTAAGCAACCCGATCAGCGCTCTATACTAACAGCGAAGAAAAACGGACTTGATATTACCTATCAGAAAGCGAGACAGTTTACCTCAAAGGATTTTGACAACTTTGATTATATCTATGTCATGGACAACAGTAATTACGATGACGTAATAGAACTGGCCAAAACCGAAGAACATAAAAACAAAGTACAACTTATCCTTAACGAATTGTTCCCCGGAGATAATGTAGATGTCCCTGATCCTTATTATGGACTTCAAAATGGTTTTGATATGGTTTATGAAATGCTGGATGAAAGCTGCGATATCCTATCTAAAAAACTGATAGCCAAACATCATTCTTAAAATGAAACCCGTTACACTAAGAGGAAAGCTGTATTTAATCCCAACTACATTGGGAGAAAGCGACCCTAATGATGTATTGCCCCAAACGGTAAAAAGAGCTATTGACTTCATTGACGACTACATTGTTGAAAATGAAAAAACAGCCCGTAAATTCATCAAATCGGTACAACCTGAAAAGGTACAATCAAATCTTAGGATTTCCACTTTAAATAAACGCACAGAAGTTTCCGAATACAACGAGATGATTAAGCCCTGCTTACAGGGTTTAAACATTGGATTAATGAGTGAAGCCGGTTGCCCCGGAGTTGCCGATCCCGGAGCGGTAATTGTAAAAATTGCGCATGAAAACGGAATTCAGGTCGTGCCTTTAGTAGGCCCTTCCTCCATCCTGATGGCCATGATGGGTTCCGGAATGAACGGACAGAATTTTGCCTTCAATGGTTATCTGCCGATTGACAAAGGTGACAAAAAAGCCGCTTTAAAAAGCTTCGAAAATCTCTCGGCCAGCAAAAACCAATCCCAGATTTTTATCGAAACACCTTACCGGAATAACAAACTGGTGGAGGATTTACTGCAAATACTTCAGCCTAACACCCACCTCTGCATCGCTGCCGACATCACGCTTCCCACAGAGTTCATCAAAACGATGCGTGTAGCCGACTGGAAAAAAACAAAGGTCGATTTACACAACCGACCTACTATTTTCATTATCCATAAGCTTTAACAACCAAACTCTCAGGCTTTTTACAAAAAAATTATAACTAAAAACCCCACCATCACTGGCAGGGTTCCTTTATTCTATTTTCTTTATTCTTTTCTCTTGTTTCCCGACACTTATTTCACTGTCGCATTTTTTACAGGTTTGATTCCACGGGTTTCAAATCCGCCAAAATCTCTCATGTAGTTTTTAATGGAGGTACCGTATTCGTCCTTACATTTTCTTTTGCCGTTGGATTCCAGGAAACGTTTTACTGAACCTGTCCCTCCTAAATGTGCCGCTGCCAAAATACCTGATTCGGTGATTTTAACACCATCCACTACTTTACCTTCGTAGAAGTTGATGTACTCCTGCAATTCGTATTTGTTCTTAGAAAGCAGGGCTACAAAGGCTTTTTCCTGAAGTTTAGGATTGTTCATAAAAGCTACGCTGTCTTTTACACCAATTGATTTTAAAGTTTCCATACCAAATTGGTATTTTCCTAAATATCCCAGCGTATTGATTTTTTTGTATTTCCCCTGTGATTCTTTGTGCGCTATCGCTTCTTTAAAACCAATAAAGTATTTCCCTAAAAAAGGAACCTTCAGGTTAGCGTAATCAATTGAATTTAGTGATGGGAAGGCATAAATCTGCTCTTCATTTTCGTCAAGACGAAATCAGTCTTTGATTTGGGAATAAGGTTTGAAACCGGAGCTTATAAACGCTACCGTTAGTAGGATTGAAACGTAAAATATACTTTTCTTTATCATTTAAGGTTATTTCCAAGCGCTGTCACCATCTTGATATTTCCGGGTGCAAATATACGACTATTTTTTATAAAATTGACTATCAGCAATTTAAAAATATAGCAGATGGAATTTCGTCCCTCCTGAACCCTTGATTTCAAACGTCGGAGCAGGAATCTTAATAGAATTGAAAGTTGTTAAAATAGTCTTAACAAAATGAGATTTTGTTTTAATTTTAGTCAAATCAAGATCCAGACTTAAATAAAACTGACGGTATCTTTTACTTTCGGGTAGAAAAACCGTATTCACCAGCTCGTCATTTCCGGTAATCATACCTTCAGCTCCATAACCCAGAGCTATATTGAGCCACTCCGGAATTGCATTAGATTTGGTAAATGAATAAACGTTAACGGAGAGCCAATAAGTCTGTCCATTATAATCTTTTAGGATTTGCTCTGCCAGAGAACTCCCCAATACATTTGGTCTGGCTGAAGCATAAGGTGTAGTGTGAAAGGAAAATTTTGGAACGATACGTTGCTCTTTCCATAACAATTCCTGAGAAACATATAAAGCAGTACCGGAGACATTGGCAGCAACATCTCCTAAAGAAGCACCCCAATTAGCCGAATACCCATCAAAAACTTCTACTGTAGTCATGAAAGCCAATCCTAAAGTCGCTCCATAAAGCAATTGGCTTTTTCTGCTGGCACCAGACCACTGGAGTGCATTGGCTCCAAAACTTCCTAAATGATAGGATGAAAACAGGTGCCCTACTTTATCCATCTGAAGCCATTCGGCATTGTCATTGATAAAATGAAAATTACTTCGGGGATAATCGGCATACCATACCTGATTCAGACCAATTAAAGCCGCCGAGCCAATCGCTGTTTCAGATATAGCTAAAGTTCTGAGCCGCTTCTTGTTTAAAGTATCTGAAGGTTTTAGAAAACTTTCAATTTTATTTTGCGCAAAGATGATTTGGCAAAAACCAAACAACAAAAGTACCAGTATGCCCCGAAAAACTTTCAAAATCAGCGTTTGGTTCCCTGTTCGTTTAACCAATCAGCATATTTTTTGGCATTTACCTGATGTTGCTCATAGGTGGAAGCAAAAACATGGTACCCGAATTTTTCTACACTGGCGCAGAAGTATAAATAATCATGCTTTTCGGCATTCAAAACCGCATCAATTGCATCGACATCGGGCATGGCTATTGGTCCCGGAGGAAGTCCAATATTTTTATACGTATTATAAGGCGAATTGATAAAAAGATCGTCGTATAACACCCGTTTAATTACCTGATTGAAATCGTTGTCTCTTAATTTAAGGGCATAAATTACCGTAGGATCAGCTTGTAGTGGCATCCCCTGATTGTATCGGTTAAGGTAGACTCCTGCAATAGTTGCTCTTTCACTTTTCTTAGCCGATTCTTTCTGTACAATAGATGCAACCGTAATCACCTGAACCGGAGTAAGATTAAGTGCAGTGGCTTTCGCTATTCTTTCCTTATTCCAGAATCGGTTGTATTCATCCAGCATTTTCGCTCTGAATTTATCTGCAGAAATATTCCAGTATACTTCGTACGTATTCGGCAGAAACATCGCAAAAACGGTCTCGTTGTTAAAGCCGTTTTTCTTTAAAAATTCCGGGTCACGGAAAGCGGCTAATAGTTTTGTTGTGTCTGGCTCGATTTGAGTACTAAGCCTTTCACATAAATTTTCCAGTCGCTCCTGATTGTTGAAAGCCAGCTTTACGGGAATGTTTCTTCTCATGGCGCCTACCAACTGGAAAGCGCTCATTCCTTTTTTGAACAAAAATCTACCTGGTTTCACATGATCCTGATATTTGCGGAGCTTCGCAATAATTTCAAAATCGCTCATGTTTTTTACCAATGGGGTGAGTATCTTTTCAACATCCTGGTAATTAGAGCCTGTGGGAACTTCAACATACATTTCCTCCTGATCAAAATTAGTATCGGAGGTAAAGAATTTTATATAAAGAATCAGTGCAATCAGAATGAAAACACCTGCTATAATCTTGATAATCTTATTTTTATTCAAAATATTTATTTTTTAATTAATTGAAAAACAGCTTCGTCATGGAATTGGTTATTGGTAAAATTCCAATCTTTTTTTACTCCAATTTCCACGAATCCAAATGTAGTAAAAAGCGACAAACTCGCTTTATTTTCTGTAGCTATATTTGCATATAACTGATGTAACTGTAGTTGTCTGAAACCATAATCAATAACCAATTCCAGAGCCTGCCTGCCATAACCGTTGTTTCTGTCTGTTTCGTTTTGGATGATAATCCCCACTCCGGCACGTTTGTTTTTGGCATCAAAATCAAATAAATCAATAAGACCGATGGCTTTAGCAGATTCTTTTTTACAGATTACTAATCGTAGTTGCTTGGCTTCATAAATATCCTGATGGGCATTTTCCAGATACTGCCTAATCAGAAACCTGCTGTAAGGTGTTATGGTATTGCTTACTTCCCAGATGCTTTCATCATTTTCTATAGCATAGACAAACTCAAGATCCTCAGGTTCGAGAGCCCGCAAATATATGTTTTGTCCTTGAAGTGTCATTTTTTGTTATGTTGAATTATGAATGTTGAATTATGAATATTTTCAATTTAAAATTCATAATTTAAAATAGATTACGATTACACCTCTACTTCTCCCTGATAAACAAAAGTGGCCGGGCCTTTTAGGAATACATTGATGTATTTGGAATCATCGGCTAATTTGTCAAATGAGACTTCCAGCTTTCCGCCTTCTACATCAAGTTCCACATTATGGGAATTGGTTCTGCCAATAGCATTCATGGCGATAGCTGCTGCCGTAGCTCCTGTACCACAGGAAAAGGTTTCGTCCTCCACGCCTCTTTCATAAGTACGCAGGCGAAAGTGGTTATCAGAAATCTGATTGACAAAATTCACATTGCTTCCTGCCTTCCCATACAAGTCAGAATAGCGGATTTCAGCTCCTTTATTTTTAACATCAAAATGATCCAAATCATCTACCAGCATTACGTGGTGCGGAGAACCTGTGTCAAGAAAAATATAATCTTTTTCAATTTTAACAGTATCAACATCTTTCATCTGTAATGATACTTCTCCATTTGCTAAAATGGTTGCATAATGCAGACCATCGGTTGCTACAAATGTGGTTTCATCCGATACCAGACCAAGTTTATGGGCAAAAGCTACTATACAGCGTCCGCCATTACCACACATCGAACTTTGGTTTCCATCGGAATTATAATATACCATCCTGAAATCATTCTGGCTATCATTTTCCAATAATATTAGTCCATCTGCTCCTATTCCAAACCTGCGGTCGCATAATTTCATTACCAGCGCTGTATCATTTTTTGGGAAAAAATTTTGCCTGTTATCAATAAAGATAAAGTCGTTTCCGGTTCCTTCGTACTTGTAAAATGTTGTTTTCATAGCGTAGTTGAGTCCCACAAATATAGCAAATATTAAGATTAACTTAAAATTTGTTAAACCACCGTTAAAGGCAGTTACAGCGAAAAATGATTTTCTATAATTTTACTGTAAATAATTTAAAAAAGGTATTAAATATGAAACGGTTATCAAGTTTATTTTTGGTTTCTTTATTGAGTGGTATTACCAC
>CAMFLD010000148.1 GCA_945957245.1 uncultured Flavobacterium sp.
AAAGAACATATTGAAGAAGTTAAAGCGTTCAACACTAAAAACAAGGAGGCTTTAGAAAATTTCCGCATTAAATATTTGGGTAGTAAAGGCTTACTGAAAGAACTTTACAGCGAATTAAAAAATATTCCTAACGAGCAGAAAAAAGACTTTGGGCACGTTATCAATACGCTTAAAAATGCCGCTGAAGAAAAACTTCGTGCTATTAATGACGAGTTGGAAAGCAAAGAAGAAGTAAAAGGTATTTATGGTGATTTGTCCCGTCCCGCTGAGCCAATGGTTATTGGTTCCCGTCATCCTATTTCTATTGTTAAGAACCAAATTATTGATATTTTTTCTACCATCGGATTCAATGTTTCTGAAGGGCCGGAAATTGAAGACGACTGGCATAATTTTACTGCATTGAATTTACCAGAATACCATCCGGCGAGGGATATGCAGGATACTTTTTTTATTCAGACCAATCCTGATGTATTGCTAAGAACACACACTTCATCAGTTCAGGTGCGCTATATGGAGAATAATAAACCGCCTATCAGAACCATTTCTCCGGGAAGGGTTTTCAGGAATGAAGCGGTTTCTTCCCGTTCACACTGTATTTTCCATCAGGTAGAAGGTTTATATATTGACAAAGATGTTTCGTTTGCCGATTTGAAGCAAACGCTTTTATATTTCACTAAAGAAATGTTTGGCAAGTCCAAAATACGTCTGCGCCCGAGTTATTTCCCATTCACTGAACCTAGTGCGGAAGTAGATATTTATTGGGGATTGAAAACTGAAACCGATTATCGTATTACCAAAGGAACCGGTTGGCTTGAAATTATGGGTTGCGGAATGGTTGATCCTAATGTTTTGAAAAACTGCGGTATCAATCCGGAGGAATACAATGGATTTGCATTTGGAATGGGAATTGAGCGTATTGCAATGCTGCTTTACCAGATTGGCGACATCAGAATGTTCTATGAGAACGATGTGCGTTTCCTTGAGCAGTTTAAGTCGAGCCTATAACCCTAAGCCCTAGCCCTGATGGGAGCAAATCTTGTATCTATATGAGATGCGAAGAACAAAAAAAGCTCCTAAACAATTTAGCTATGAAAAAAGATATTACCATACCAAAAGTTGAAAATGTGTTCCTGGCTGCTGTTCAGGAATGGAGTGATGATTTCATGGAAAAGGTTTGGTATGTGTATCTGGTTAACGATTCTGACTTTGATTTAGACTCGGTAATGGTCGTTTCGAAGGCTTTTGGCACTATTGATGGTGAAATGAAAAAAACGTCGCTCCTGCGCCATGCTTTTATGCAGGTTCCCGCTGTTTCTGTGGTAAAAATAGAAATGGTAGAGAAAAGCGTACTGGAACTGAACAATGAGTTTATGGTAACTTACTTCATAGGTAATACACTTTATGATAAAAAGTTTACCTTCCGTAAAAACATGATTAATGAAAGAGCCACTGAAGAAGTGCCTATTTTGTTTGTGAATGGGGTTATCGTGAGGTAATCAGTTCTTGTTGTACATTTCGTTTTTCTGTCTTTCCCTCCAGTAGGAATATCCTATGATAAAAACTCCGGCAAACAGAAAAATTGCAAGCAGCCCTAAAAACCTTTTTGAAAAAAAAGCTTCCTGATAAGAAGTTCCGTAAGCCTCAACGATAGTTAATAAGATTGGCATGATTAAGCCAAAAGGGAGTCCTTTTTTAATTTGATACTTCCATCTTTCGCTCATTTTAGTCTAATTTTTCGGTTAGTTTTTTGAATACTTTCTTGGCCTCTTTACCCTCATACAAAACTTCATAAACAGCATCAATGATAGGTGTTTTGGCTTTGTATTCCTGATTTAGTTTATAGGCACTCTTTACGGCATAATATCCTTCGGCTACCATAGACATTTCCATCATAGCGGCTTTTACCGTATAACCCTTACCAATCATGTTACCAAACATACGGTTGCGGGAAAAAACAGAATATCCGGTCACCAATAAATCGCCCAGATAAGCTGAATTGTTGATGTTTCGTTTCATTTTATGCACCTTGCGTATGAACTTTTTCATTTCGCGGATAGCATTGCTCATAATCACCGACTGAAAATTGTCTCCGTAACCCAAGCCATGCGCAATTCCTGCTGCTATTGCGTAAATATTCTTAAGCATTGCGGCATATTCTGTTCCAATAATATCATCGGAAATTTTGGTCTTGATATAATTTCCAGCCAGAACATTCGCCATAACTTTGGCTTTTTTCTCATCGCCACAGGCAATGGTAAGATAAGAAAGGCGTTCCAGGGCAACCTCTTCTGCATGGCAGGGCCCAGTAATCACACCAATATTGTTATATGGAATGTCAAATTCCTTGTGGAAATGTTCTCCAACGATGAGGAACGTTTCCGGAACGATCCCTTTGATGGCAGAAAAGATGATTTTATCCTTTAGACTCACAGTAAGTTTTGACAACTCCGAGCTTAAAAAAGCAGAAGGAATGGCAAAAATGATGTAATCAGCATAAGCTACCGCTTCGTTGATATCTGAAGTGAGTTTGAGTTTATTGATGTCAAATTCAACTGAACTTAAGTAATTGGGATTATGCTTTTGGGTTTTTAAATGATCGATAGCCGATTCATTACGCATGTACCAGGCAATTTCGTCAAGGTTGACACATAACATTTTTGCAATGGCTGTTGCCCAACTTCCGCCACCAATCACTGCAAATTTTGGAGTTTTATTCATGAAAATAAACTTTATATCAAATCAAAAATACTGATTTTTAACCTAAAAAGTAACGTTTTTAAATAACAAAATCTATTTCACTAGCAATCAACCTGTTTCACTTTTTAATTTACATTTGCAATAGAATTATTATTTCTTTTTCATGAAAAAAATTACTGCCTGCCTATTGTTTGCCTTAAACATGGTTTATGCTCAGGGGCCAATTTTTAGTTATCCTACACCGAATAACTATACAGTTGATGACCAAGTACTTTTAATTCCAACTCTGGATGCTTCTTCTTCTGTTGATCAGACCACAGTTACTACTTTCGCAGGTTCGGGAAGTGTAGGTTCGGCGGACTTAAATGGTGCTTTCGCCAGCTTTAACCTTCCCACAGTAGTAGCTGTAGACAGCCACCAGAATGTTTTTGTGGTAGACCGAAGCAATCATAAAATACGAAAGATTACACCTTCGGGTGATGTTTCTACCTTTGCGGGATCAGGATTTTCAGGTTCCGCTGATGGAGTGGGTACTGCGGCCAGTTTCAGGTATCCTGATGGTGCAGTTTTTGACTCACATGACAACCTTTTTATATCAGACCAAAGCAATCACAAAATCAGGAAAATTACGCCTGACGGAACCGTTTCAACCTTTGCCGGATCGGGCACCATTGGTGCTGTTGATGGTATTGGTACCGCTGCCAGCTTTTATTATCCGGCCGGAATGGCTGTGGATGCTAATGATAATTTGCTTGTGGCTGATTATGGAAATAATAAAATCAGAAAAATTACGCCTGACGGTACTGTTTCCACTTTTGCCGGAACGGGTATTGCCGGAGCCGCCGAAGGAACTGTGCTAACTGTCCAGTTTAATGGAGCGACGGGCGTTTGTGTGGATAGTTTCGGAAATGTTTTCGTTGCCGATTATTATAATAACAAAATCAGAAAAATAGATACATTAGGAAATGTTACCACTTTTGCCGGAACAGGAGCTGCAGGCGCTACCGACGGAAACGGTAGAGTAGCAAGCTTTCATTATCCTGCCATTGTCGCTGTGGATTCCGGAAATAACCTTTTTATTACAGATGAGGAAAACAATAAAATCCGTAAAATTACACCTGACGGAACTGTTTCAACCTTTGCCGGAACAGGAACTGCGGGAGCCACTGACGGCATTTGGTCTTCGGCACAATTTAATTCTCCAACCGGAATTGCTGTAGATGATGCTGACAATATATATGTGGCGGATTATGGAAATAATAAAATCAGGAAAATAAGGTTTTATGGTTTTACCATTACTCCTGATTTACCTGCAGGTTTGACCCTTAATCCCATTACCGGAACAATAAGCGGAACGGCGGCTGCAATTTTGCCCGCAACCGATTATACCATCACAGCTTCAAATGCTAATGGCCAAAATTCTTTTGTTATAAACATTCAGATAAATTCTCCACTTGGAATCAGTAACCCAGAGATTTCAACCACCCGGTTATATCCTAATCCGGCTACAGACATACTGCATATTAACGCACCGTTAGCCATTTTAGGGATAGAAATATGCAATATGCTTGGGCAAAACATTCTGAGTTATTCCAATTTATCTGAACAGGCAAATATCCCTGTTTCTTTTTTGGAAAAAGGTTCCTATATTGTAAACGTTTTTTTGGGTAATTCAACCCAAAAATTTAAACTCATCAAAGAATAAAAATTGCAATTGAAGCCTTTTCCTTTCCAATATCAGCTAAGAGATTATTTTAAAAATCAGTCCAAAACCTGGGCTTGGTTTTTAGATAAAAATGTTCAAAAAGAACAAATCGAGAGCTTTAAAACCGATTTGCTCAAAAACGCTTACCGAATTGATCCGCAAACGGAACCCGGATGGTACGCACTTCTTGAAAAAGCTAAGGAAAAGCTCCATTTATCGCTTCCTGTTACCCTATATCAATCGCAGCAGGTCGATCACTTGAATGGTGCCATTGTTTCATTTGAAAATGAGGCTCATCTTATTTTGTCAGGATCTATACTGAAAATTTTGAATGAAGATGAGATTCTGGCCTTATTTGGTCATGAACTAAGCCACATTCATCTGAACTCAATTGAAAATGGGGATTTTGAGATTACAAACCGAATTATCAATGCTATAGCAAACGACTATAAAAGCGAGCTTTTTTATCACGAAACAGCCCGCATTTTTCAGTTATTTACCGAATTATACTGCGATCTGGGAGCCTTGAAAGTTACGGGAAGCCTTGAAACTACTATAAGCACGTTAGTCAAGATTGAGACAGGTCTTGATAAGGTTTCTACTGAAAGTTATCTAAAACAGGCCGATGAGATTCTGGCCAGAATAGAAGCCGGCTCCTCCGGAGAATCACATCCTGAAATATACATCCGAGCCAAATCTCTACAACTTTTGTCAGAGATGACCGAAGAGAATGTAGCCAAAATTGAAGAAATCGTCAAAGGGAAACTCGACTTACAGCAACTAAACCTTTTCACAAAAAAGGAAGTGTATGGCATTACTAAAAACCTGATTGACATCTTTACAAAGCCCAAATGGATGCAGTCAGAGCAGAATATTATTTTATATAAACAATATTTTACTCAATACAACCCCAATCGTGATTTGGTTATCGATACTGATTTTAAGACAAAGATCAATAACAGTAAAGACAATCTAAAGAATTATTATGCTTATGTCTTATTTGATTTTTCAATGGCAGATGCCGAACTTAAAGAGGTGGCTATTGGACACGCATTAGACATTACAGAACAACTCGAACTTGAAACTTTTCTGAAAGCTATCTTAAAAAAAGAATTTAAACTCACTGAAAAGAGCGTTAAGGATTTTTGCAAAAGCTGCACTATAGCGCTCAATCAGATATTACAATCGGAATCCGAAAGCAGCTACTGACCATGAAAATACAAGATACCGAATTTTATAAATTCCTGACTTCTCATTTCGACAAAGGCCTTTTCGCCAATGATGATGTTGTGGCTGTAATGCTGCCGCTTCTTCAGACTGTGGCAAAAATCCACAATTCAGGTTATGTGGCAAACCTTCAAAACCTTAGCAGCATTTTTATAGAAGATGAAAAGCTTAACATTAATCCTGAAGAGCTTAAAATAAGAAACAATACTTCGAAATTTTCGCATTTCTTTTCAGAGCAGAGCAAAACTTTCGCGATTAGTAGTGAAATCCATCAAAAAGTAGCTGTAGGAGAAGAGGAAACCCTGGAGGAATATACCGACCAGTCCGTTCAGGATGAAAATACGTCAAGCGTAAACAAACCTTTGTATCTTAAAGATTATAGTTGCTTTGAATTTGCATTTGAGCACCACGATCCTTTAACCGATATTTATGTTTTAGGAATGATTATGGCCAGCCAGGCACTAAACCTTGATTTTACTGATATTGATGATTTAAACGAATTTGTTGCCAACAGGAAAAGTATGGTTTTTATCAATTCTAAAATCCATCCGGCTATTGCTAATATCATTGTTGGAATGACACAGCTTAATCGTAAAAAGCGTTGGAAAGACCTGAATGAAATCATCGAAAAACTCAAAAACTACCGTGACTACAATCCGGAAACAGAGTATGATATTTCAAAAATCATACTGCACAAAAAATCCAGCAAGCAGCAATACATTCAGGAAAAATTACGCAACAGATTGTTTGACAACAGCCGAAGAAACCGTTTGTTGTATTACAAACCCAACCTAAAATTCCTGAACCTTACCATTGCCTCAGTACCTCAGGTTTTGAATTACAAAAATATCAATCCTAATTCACTGTTTTACTGGAATGAGGAAATTTCGGAAAAGATTACGAATCACAGTTCGATTTCCCTCAACAAATATTTATGCTTTGAGGACAACCCTTATATCAATCCTACACTTGATAAAATCCGACTTGAATCCAATAAAGATGTTAATGAGTACGGTTTTAGCCAGCTCAAGCTGGTTCTATGTTTCCTAAACTGGTATAACACCAAGGAAAATGCTTCAGAAAAAATTGAAACTCCTTTGCTCCTGACTCCCATTAACCTAACAAAAAAGAAAGGGGTTAAAGATCAGTTTACAATTGATTTTGTGGCTGATGAAGTAGAAATTAATCCGGTTTTGGCAAATATGCTCAAGGATTTATATGGCATCAAACTTCCGGAGAGTATCCATCTTTCAGAAACCAATATTGAAGATATTTTCCAATTACTAAAACATCAAATTGAGAGTAATGGCTCAGGAATTACACTGGAG
>CAMFLD010000149.1 GCA_945957245.1 uncultured Flavobacterium sp.
ATTCAGATGATTTTAAATATTTAAGGGAATTCATCACAAGCGATTCTTGTATCGTTTCTGAAATTTCCAGGGTTGAAGTACTAGGCTATCATAAACTAAAAAAGGAAGAATACAATTATTTTCAAGACATTTTTTAGTACGTACAAATTATTCTACCGGACCAAAAGATATTCGACATGGCGATCGACATTCGGAAAAAATATAATTTAAAGCTTGGAGACAGCCTGATAGCAGCAACAGCAATGGTTCATGATTTGGAAATTTACACCAGAAATACCGACGATTTTAAGAATATTAAGGAGCTTAAAACATTTAACCCCATCCATTAGCATTTAAAAGTACTCGCGAAGACTAATTTGGTCTTCGCAAGTACTAAAAGGTACTTCGGAAGTAGAAAAAACACACTCCGAAGTACTAAAATCTCATTCGAAGCCTCGACGAATACACTCCGAAGTACTAAAAAGGAGTTCAGAACCTCGGCGAATATACGCTGAACTAGAAAGAAGACGTTCGGAACCCCGGCGAACACACTCCGGACTACAAAAAAGTAGCTCAGACTGAGAAAGACGACGTTCGGAACATCGACGAATATACCCGGAGGTACTAAAAAGTAGTTCCGTACCCCGGCGAATATACTCCGGACTACAAAAAAGCAGCTCAGGTCGAGAAAGAACATACTCAGTGGAGGAAAGACCGCGTTCGGAACCCCAGCGAATATGCGCTGAAATGCAAAAAGGTATATCAAAGAGGGATTATCGCCGGCTATTAACAAAAAAGCCTCACATTTCTGTGAGGCTTTCTGTGAACCCTGTGGTACAAAACTCGAACCACTTTTTAGCGGATTTAAAGCTCTTGACCGAGATTACGGTGTAAAGATATAAATCACTTTATAATTAAGTGAAATATATCTGCAACTTTCTTACGTGGTGGACGCTGCGTTATACTTGAACCAGCTACCTTCCAGTTACTTGGATGTGTTAGGTTATTCTGTGGGATACGTTAATAATGCCGTAGCCTGTTGTCCAAAGCGGATTATTGGAATATTGTGGGTGGGGATTCCGGTTTGGGCAAGTGGCTGCACCGCTTCCACGCGCAGCGGCGTTCCGCCTACGGCGAAAGGAATGCCGATGCGCCGCCCTGGGAGGGCTTTAAGCGACCTTTATCGGTTGGGTAGTGAAGTTGTCAAGGTTATGAAAGAAGCCTTTATTTTCGGTCATTCCCTGACGGAAAAGGTTCCAGAGTAAAGAGCAACCCATTTGGGCAAGGGAGGAATTAATGTACAGGTCTTGCTTTTCTAATGCTTCAGCCAATGAACAGCTTGGAGTATTATCTGTTTCTTCGGATTGCTTCAGCAGTTCGCCATATACATCGGTTATAAAGGGCAGGTTGGCGACTGCCTCATATTTTTCAGACTTCGGTTGTTTGATGTTGCCAATGGTGGACAATAGCACCTGCCCTGTGGATTGGCTGTTACCATAATCCATCCAGTATTTGGCTCGGTTTCGGAATGCCCTGTTATCATCCAGTCCGTTAAGGATTTCTGCAATCTCAAACCTTGCCCTCACACTGTCCACGCAGGAAATGTAAATAGCTGCCTGTGTATGTTCGGGCAACCTGCCTAAACTGTCTTTCCCAAATTTCAGGGTCTCGGCTTTCCAGTTTGTACCTGCCCACCGGTTAGCACGGTTTATCAGGGCGACCGATTTATATAGCCCAATCTCGCACTCGGCAAATCGTTGTCTGCCTAAATTGGCATCGGTTACTATGTCGTCATCCCAAAGCCTGACAGATAACCCTGCATGTCCTAATTCATTCAGGCTATAATTCATTTCCACTAATGCGGTCAGCACTTTTGAACCTGTTCCACCAGCTCCTATAAGATTTACTTCAATGGGGTTGGTGGGAGCGATCAGGTCATTGTCTGTGAAGTGTACTTTTATTTTATCCGTTTTCATATTAGTATATTTTTGACCGTCCTGTCAGTTTTCTTCAATACATCTTTTGGGAATGGCTCACCTGTTTTACGCAGCTTCTTCCATAGGCTAACACAGTTACCTTGTACGGGATTATGGTTTTGCATCAGGTGGCTGAAATAGCTGTTAAAGAAATAGGTTTCCCATGCGGCTGTAAATTCTTCTAATGAAGAAGACTTTCTGATATTTACATCTACCGAACCCATACATACATTTCCGTCCGCATACACATTAAAAAAGGGAGCATGATAAAGCGGTGTTTCTTCAGTCGGCTTCCTGTCACTTTTCAGAGCGTAGATATGTAACTTCTGCTTACTGGCTATCCAAAGCAGGGCGGGTACACCTGCTATACCATTGGGAATATCCAAGCCATCAATAAAGAAAAGATTTTTGCTTGTTGCCTTTGTAAACCACATTGCAAAGCCATTTTCAGATGGGTCTGTATAAAGGATATTTCCTGCTATAATGCTTTTAGGCTTTAAGAATGCCTTATTCCTTTCCTTTGTGGTGTCCAATGCTTTTGATAAATACTGTGCTTCCTTAACAGTCAAAGGATGTGCATTAATTGGATTACCATTCCTATCCATATCAAAATACTCTACATAAACCTCCGCAGTCGTTCCTTTAGCTTCGTAAAAAACCAAAGCCGTTTTGGGATGATAAAGTGTGCCGATATTTTCCATTACATCTTTCATAGTAATTCATTTAATGATTATTCAACAGGTAGCACAAATCATCTATCAGGGGAAATAACCTGTTCTCAAAATCAAGATTGCAATCAGTAATATTTTCTCCGCTAAATATCTTCACTACCGTTGGCTCTTCGGTTGTTCCATATTCATTAAACTCATTATTGACACTTTCAGCAAGTGTTTCGTAAAGCCATCCATTAGCATCTGCTATAAAGGAGATATACTTGTTCATAGCAATTACCTCATCCTCTTGTTCTGCCTCATCCTCAACGCACTTGGCATTTTGGAAAACAGATGTTGCAGGATAGTCAGTATATAGGGTGAAAAATCCTTTCGCTACATTCAGGCACTCATGTTCAAAGTCGTTCTTCGGTTTAAATGCCTTTATCCGATCCGCAAAGACATTAAGGCTTTTGCGGTTAAATATTTTCTGTTCTATCTTATCACCGCACCATTTCGCTACTTTTAATTCTTCCTTACGGCTATCTAAGTCGGTTTCATCATCCTGCTCTATCCAATCGGTAATCATTTCATACTGCCAATAGATGTAAGCATCTTCCTGCCTGTAATAAGGTATATCCGCTATATGGTAGAGGTATGCGAAAACAGAGAGCAGTAACAGGGCTGCATTTCTTTCTTGCTTATTCCTAAGCATCTTATACAATGGTACGACAGGGATATAGTATAAGGTCGCTCCTGTACAGTATTGTTCCTCACTAATAAAGAAAGTTTTTCCCTTATCATCCTGTACCAGTCGCAAGCTGTTCCAGTTCCTGACGTTTCGCTTCAAATGGTTTTCCACTTCCCAAACAGATAAGGCTAAATTGTAGGGGTAGCCGAAAGTTCTCGTATCCAAAGGCTCGAAACCATTATAATGCCTGGCTACTTCAAAAAGGGAGTGATAAAAGTCTGTTTCTATTTTCTCCACTTCCATAGGTGATTGTACAGACTTTATTATCTCCAGTTTAGGCAGGAAAGTTGTTTTCAGAAAAGCATTGGCAACATTTGCACCGGCACGGACTTCTGTTTGTCTTTGCCTATTTCGTGTGCATCTTTTGTGCGTTGTATCAATGCTATGAACTCGCTTAATTGTCTGTACAGTTTCCTTTGTCTTTGCTTTTGTGGCATTTGAATGATGCCCGATATAATATTGTGCTGCATATTCCATTGCTTTACGTTTTAAGATTAACCTTTGGTTCCCATTACACTTTCAAAACGATACTGTACGGTATCTTCCTCTATGCGTGGCGCTAATACTTTGGCGGTAGTGAGTATAGGATAAGTATTGGCATAGAAGTTCATTACCGCTTCAACACTCCATGACGGTTCGGGGTCTGTTAGTCTTAAATCCGTTCCGTTTTCTGTGAGCAGGAAAACCCTGTCTAATTGCTTTGCTATTAACATGACCTTTCGTTTTACAGATTAATAATTGAGTTAATTGTCGTCTTCGGATAATTCAGGCACTTCTTCAGGGTCTGTTTCCTGCTCCGCATCTATATCTTCCCTTTGTGGTTCTTCATTCGCAACTGCCGTTGAAGTACCACCGAATAAATCAGGTGCAAACTTTGCCGATAATGCAGATTTTCTTTTGCGGATAGCTTCAGCCTGTTCAGGATATTCAGTCGGGTCAGGCACTTTCATCCAAGCGTCCCTATATTTCCCCTCCTTCTCCAATTCATCAACCTTTTGCATTGCCTCTTTGTACTTTTTTTCCTTCGCTTCTTTTTCCTTTCGTTCCCTGTCTGCCTTTTCTTTTTCCATAGCAGATTGTTTCTTTGCTTCTTCCACTTGTTTCATAAAACCTTCCATATCCACCATTAAACCTGAAGCAATCTGCATAGGCGTTGCAATTCGTTCAAAGAAACCGTTATCCAGTTCATCGGTAGTACCTCGCAGATTAAGTGGCGGTATCAGTTTTCTTGCATCATCACCACATTGTTCATTATTGAGCATGACCGATACTATCCAATTATTTTCCGCTCCCTTGCGTATCGTCAGTTGCAAGTCGCCTGTTATGTTCAATGCGGCCACATTGCTGAAAAAATTTGTTGTTTCCATTGTTCAATATTTTTGATTAAATAATTTCTGTACAGTCCTGTACCGTTTCATTTAAAGAGCCATCCCCACAGTCCCCACAGCATCAAGGCAAAAGCTGTCCACTTCAATATCCATTCAATGAAAAGTGTAATCAATCCCACGAAGTAGTTATCGAAATGCTGTAAGCCACCTAAGCCCCTGCGGTTGAATTGTCGCATACCGACAAATAGCTTTATTGCCAAACCAACAAAGAACATGGTTGGGAAAGGCATAGCCTGCAATAATTTCATTAATGCTTCCATAACCTTGTATTTATGGGTTAAAAAGTAAGTCAATGGCTAACGAAAACTTATGATTAGGATGCTTCCGTATAGTGGTGTACAAGGTCATGCAATGCACCATGTATATAGCGACATAACCATCAAACAACTGGTCGGCAAATAATCTGCTCTGCTTGTGCATTCGCTTTCCGTACCTCTCTATCTTATTCCTGACTTCTTCGACAAAGGATAGCCATGCTTCTACGGTTAGCAAGCCGTTTTCCCATTGGTTTCGTGTTAACTGTTCATCCTCCTGTATGGTAAGGCACATACCGTTAACATATTCCAATAAGGCGGGAATTTCCTGCGGAAACAGTTCATGCAGTAACCTCGCTTTCTCTACATTTATCAAATTCTCTAAAGGTTTCATAATACCTGAGTTTAAAGTGAGTAATAAGGACAGGCAGACATTGCCGCCTGTCCTTTGGTTGTTAATTCAGCATAAGCACGTCTGCACCATCCTTTGCAAACTGATTACATAGTTCAAATGCCCTTTGTGCTTTAGCCTGTGCTGTACCACCCATTACAATGGATTGCAGTTTGCTTTCATCATCCTTGTAATTGCGTACATTCTGATAATAGCCTGTTACCGCATTGTATGCTCCGAACACAGTTCCTTTGGTAGTATTCAACTGTTGTGTATCTGACATCATTGCGTAGGCAAAAGCATCTTCAACGGTGTTTTTGAATACGGTTGACAGTTCATCTTCTGCACCCTTTTTAAGTGCATCCAATGTTTCCTTATTGGGGCAGAGTGCCAGTTGAATAAGTTTCTTTACTTCTGCATCACAGATACGCACCTGTGTCCATTGGTTAAATATTCCCTCCAGTTGGGTACTAAGCTGATTAGCCAGTCCCATTACCTTATGAGCATTTTCCAAACGCTGTTTTGCACCGGATGTATGGCGGATGCGTACCACGTTGGACATATTACCCAATGCTGCGTTAAGGGTGTTTTGGCATACAATGCGTACAGGTGTAAAGGCTGCGGTAATGCTTCCCGTACCATCGTGGGAAGTTGTCAGAAAGATGTATTTCTCTGTAATATCATCACCGTTGCCCACACGGATATAGTCAGGAAGTTTAGCGGTTATAAATATCCTTTCTCCGTTTCCTAATGCTCCTGCTGTTTCGTACAGGATACCGTCCCCACCACCTACAATAGCATCGAAAAATGCAAAGGCATCTGCGTTCTGTACTATCTGATAATCCTTACCTACTACGCCAAAAACTGTATTGGTATCGGTACGCATGGTTGCAAAATTGTCAGGCAGTAAGATGTTGCCACCTTCTTTAATTTCACCATCATCGCCTATGCTGATACCTGTACCACGAGTATATAAGGGTGATTTGACTACCTCGAAATCAAGTCCTGCATATTTAATAGCCTCGGCACTTGTGGGATATTGTTCTACTACCTGTCCTAAGTTGTGCCATGCCTTTTGCTGTACACTAAAGAAGCTGTATTTGCCTGTTCCTTCGTTATAATTAAGATTATGTGCCATGATTGTAATTTTTAAAAGTTGATAAATGAAAGTTGTTTGTTAGAAAGGCAAATCGTCTTTGCCATTGTCAGCAGGTACTGCGGAATTGTTACTGATACCACCTGCTACGGTTTCAGGTCGCTTACCACCTCCGTACAATTTGATTTGGGAAGTGTGAAAATTGAGTGCTGCATGTGCTTCGCCATCGCCTCCGATCCATGCCCTTGCACTTACTCTGCCTGAGAGTTCTACCAATGTTCCTTTAGTAAGAACCTTAGCTACGTTCGTTGAAAGCCAATAGGCACAGTTGAAATACTCGGTGTGTTCCACCCGTTCGCCCTGTTTGTTACGGAAGCTGTCGTTTACCGCTACGGAGAAGTTCACTACCTGTTTGTCGCTCGGTAAGGTGC
>CAMFLD010000150.1 GCA_945957245.1 uncultured Flavobacterium sp.
ATAGCCATAACCATAGCCGTAACCGTAACCGTATCTTTTATTGAATGGTACATCATTTATCAAAAGTGTTGGATTAACTATCTTTCTTTCTTTTTGAAGTTCTTCTATTTCATCTAAGAATCTTTTATCTGAGTAATTATGCCTTAAAACATAAACAAAGGCATCTGCATATTTTGAGATCAAAATCGTATCTGAAACAAGACTGATTGGGGCGGTATCAACAATTATGTAATCATAATCCGCTTCCAAATCGGCGAATAATGTTTCTACTTTACTGTGCATTAATAACACGGTCGGATTGGGAGGTATAATTCCAGATGGTAGGATATCAATGTTGTTTCTTGTATCCTCATAAATGAATTCATTTATAGCTTTTTTGTCCTGGCACAAATAATTTGTCAGCCCGTATTTTGCACCAAACTCTCCAAAATATTCTTCGAATTTTGGATTTCTGATATCCATTCCAACTAATAATACTTTTTTATTAATCTGAGCAAAGGATAGTGCAAGATTAACAGCCACAAAGGTTTTCCCTTCTTTTGGTATTGTAGAAGTAATAAATATTTTTCTACATTTTTTACTGGTTTGGTCAACCGGCATGGTCTGCAGGACATACTCTAAATTAGCCCTTACAATCCTTATTGATTCGGCTGCAGAATTCCTATTGTCAGCAGCTATTAAATGGGTTGGGGAAAAAGAAACATCACCAATGTATGGCAGGGATAATTTTGACGTTACGTCTTTTTTGCTTTTTATCTTAGTGTCTAAAAGTGAGATACAATAAATTATTACTATCGGGAAAAACAATCCTAATACCAATGCTATTATATAAATGATTTTAGACGATGGATAAATAGGTATAAACGAACAAAAAGCGCTCTCAATTACTTTTGAATTGGGTGAAACAGAATATAGCGATATTGCCGTTTCTTCTTTTTTGTTCATCAGGTACTTGTAGGTTTCTGAAATAACCCCAATTTTCCTTTGGCTTCTGGTAACTTCTTTTTCTTCTACAGGCAGGTTTCCGAGTTTCGTTAAAACTATATTGTACTTTTTACTATAGTAATTATTTTCTTCCTGAAGTTTTTTTATAAAATTATTTAATCCACCAATGATTGATTTTTTTTGGGAGATTAGTTTTTTCCTTTTTTCTATAAATTCCGGATGGTCATTAAAAGTACCATTCGAAAACTTATTAAAATCAGATACATCCTCATTGTATTTTATCATCTGCCCCATCAAAATCTGATTGATAGGAATTATGTTTGATGGTATGTAATCGGGTTTGTCATTATAGATTTCTTTAATGACATTTTCAACCAAAGTAATGGTTGTATTATTTTCATTGATTTTATTTGAAAACTCTTCTTTTTTAGAAAGCGAAATCCCGGATTCAATATCAACATCTACAATATCATGCTGTTTTTTATATTTTTCATCCGAAGTTTCGGTATTGTCCAACGACTTCTCGACGTCAGATAGTCGGTCATACACGAAATCATAAGTATTCTTAATCTGTTTTCTCTTCTCTTCAACAGTCGATTTTTCATAAGCTCTAATTAAACCGTTAACAAAATCTATAGCTCTTTCCGGGCAACAATCTGTGAATGAGATTTCACATACCGATGTTTCATCTCCGGGATTTAATGTTATAATCCTATTTCTAAAATTTTCCACAGCAGAGTTTATAGGCTCAATCCTGATGAAAATGTTTGAAAGCTTCGAATTATGAAAATTGTCCATTTTATTGATGACAAATCCCATTTTGTTGAATTTGAAACTTCTACCGTACCAATAGCTTCCTAAATCCTTTCTTTCTGAATCATATAATTTGAATGTTGTATCATTAATTCTTTCCAATTCAAAAACAACAAAATCATTTAATTTGTTATTCAGGGAATCAGCCATTGTAATCCTGATTGGGGATTTCGAATAAATATCCTGTGATTTAAAATTCCCGCCAGAATGATAGGTGATATTCAAATTCAGACTTTCAATTGCCTGCCTTACATTGTTGCGTGATTTGATGAATTCCATTTCATTATCAATGCTAACACGGTTCTGGTTATATAAGGAAAACTTATCCGTGAAGGCACTAATCTCAGAATTAAACCCTGCCCTTCTGTAGTCGTTAATAAGGATGGTGGCAGTTGCTTTATATATTCTGGTTAGGTACCGTTGGTAGAAATAGCCTATAACTAAGGAAAACAGTATTGACAAAACAATCCATTTCCAATTCCTGACATACCTGTCTATATTCAGCCTGAGATTTATTTTCTCATCTAACTTCATAAACTATAATCTTGTGGATAATAAATAAATTGATAAACCGGTGGCTATAATTGAAAAAGCCGTTGCGAATGGTGAAATTGAGCTTGTGGTAATTTTTGAATTGTTAGGTTCAACGTATACCACATCATTTTGCTGCAGATAATAATAATCAGACTTGATAAAGTCAGGTTTTGTAATATCAACAGTATTTACGGTTGTTACACCATCAATTTCACGTATAATTTTGATTTTTTTACGATTGCCGTTGATGGTCAAATCTCCTGCTCTTGAAAGTGCTTCGAGTATGGTAGTCCTTTCTCCTGAATCTAATTTTTGCTCTCCACCTCTATTTACTTCTCCCATTACGTAAAGCCTATAATTAAGAATCCTTACAAACAGTACGGGGTTGGCTATGTATTTACTTATTTTTTCTTTAAGCAAATCTTCCAATTGCGATTTTTTTAAGCCTTCTACATAAATTTTACCTAATAGCGGCATTTCTATGTAACCGCTGTTATCTACCAGATAAGTAACATTAGTTGGGGTGTTTACAGACTTATCAGAATTAATATTCTTGTTAATGGCAACAAGATTGAATATGGAGGCCGCTTCAGGGTTTTCTCCTGAAACAGTAATACTCAAAATATTATCGCTTTTTATTATTGGTTCGAAAGGAAATGTTGTATTAACCGATATTGGATATTTATCCGCCTGAAGGTAGAGTGTATCTCTTTTGGTAATACACGACTGAAACAGTATTGTGATAGCAAGGAATAGAAATATATTTTTCATTGGGAAACAAATTAATTATGTGATAAAAGTGGTTTGCCCTTTATTTGAGGCCTGACCATTAATTCTTCAAGTTCTTTCATATATCTGCCAGCCAGTATATTCCTGTCAAAATTTGATTTTGCAAAAGAATACCCGTTTTCTCCATGCTCTTTTTTTATGGCGGGATTATTCATGTAAAACAAGATTTTCTCTTTAAAATCCTGAGGGTTTTCAGGTTCTACATACAGACCTGCTCGGGAAATTTCTATAAGTTCTCTGGAAACTCCGTCTATACCCATAAGCGTGGGCCTTTTGCAGGACATATAGTCAAATGTTTTGTTAGAATACACTGTTTTAAAAGTGTCTGCCTTTTTCAAAACCGAGGCACCAATATCTGAGGCTAATATGTATTTAAAAATCTCTGATTTAGGAACTGAATCGATGAATCTGAGATTTGTAAGTTTCATCTCTGTAGCCTGTTTTTTAAGCTTTTCTTTTTCCATACCCTGTCCAATCAGTAGGAATAAAACATTGTACTCCTTCATCATATTGGCAGTATCCAGCAATTGTTCCAAATAATTGGCAACACCATGAGCACCAACATAAGTGACTATAAACTTGTCTTGAAGTTCATTTTCAAGCTTAAATTTTTCGATATCAAAATTTTCCAAATACTTATCTGATAATGAGAAATCAGCTGCGTTTGGGATATAGATAATTTTGTCTGGGTTTACCCTTTTTTTCTCTATTAGAACTTTTTTAAAAGCCGGAGTCAGAACATTTATTAAAGTTGATTTCCTGTAAATGAAATCCTCTAGCCAGAGTGAGGCTCTTATTACCGTTTTGTTTGAAACAACTCCGGTATCAACTGCAGATTCTGGCCATAGGTCTCTTATTTCAAAGACAAAAGGAATTTTCTTGATTCTAGATAACAAATAACCTGTAATTCCTATAAAGAGAGGCGGAGAAGTCACTATTATTAAGTCATATTTGCTTTTAAGCTTAAAAAGACCCACATATAAGCTTGAAAAAACAAAAGAGAAATACCCCAATAATCTTCCAAAGAAGTTGGAATTATATCCGTCTGACACATGACATCTCCATACCTCAATTAATCCCTGCTGAACTCTCATACTGTATTTGCCTTTATACCTGGATGCTTTGTGATGGGCTCCGTAATGTATCATCCCGGACAAAACTGTGACTTCATGTCCTTTTTCTGACCATATTTTAGCCATCTCATTCCATCGGGATCCTCCGGGATCATCTTCTTCTAAAAAAAACTGATGCAGTAGTAAAACCTTCATATTATGTACTTTTAAGCAGTTTAATCCACTATGGTTTTTAATTTTTTATAAGGGACAAAACTAGATTTATATAAACCCGAATAGATTTCTGGAATTGATGTTATATTGCAATTATTGCTATAAAAAAGGCACAATTGACCCAAGCCTTTACACCAATCATGTAATGGTTAAAAAAAATCATAGTGATAATAAGGTATAAGGAACTTTTTTATCCTTCTTCAATCTGAAGGATTTCAGGATTCATTTTTTTATCAATGCTTAATTCAAAATTCAGGAAGCCATTAATAAAAATCAGGTTTAAATCTATTGCAACTTTCAATTCAATATTTCCTTTTTCAGGAATAATACAGGGTAAGACGTAAACTGCTTTGCATTGAGCAAGTAAACCCAGATTCTTTCTTTTAGCAGCATTTTCAGAAAGTGATTTATCCAATAAATTATCAAGTGGGTTGATTGCTTCATACCCAAACTTTGTGAGTGTATTTTTTGCCGCAAAAAACTTATTCTCACATTCCTTAGAAATCTCTTTAGGTACATAACCTAAAATATAAACTCTATTTTTCATTTTTTTTTTGATTTATACCCTGATTTCGAGCTAACAACAGTAAAAGCCCCAATACTTACCAAATCAAATTACGTTAGCCCGAAAATCAAGGAAATAAAATATAGAAACTGCAACCAAAAACAATTGTATGCTGGGTAAAATTACTACTCGTAAAAAACAACCCAATTGCGATAATGTGCTTTACATCTTAATAATTGACTTAATATTAATTCTGTAGAGGTTAAACTTCAATTTTTTAATTCTTGATTACGATAAGATTTGATTCGTTGGTGTATTCTATACTCTTCAGGCGACATTCCAACTACTTTTTTAAATGCACTCCAAAAATTACTGTAACTCAAAAAACCGTAATCAAATGCAATTGCAGATATTGCTAAATCTGAATCTTCCAATGCTGCCTTTGCTTTATCAATTTTCCTATTCAATATATATTGATAAGGTGTCATCCCAACCTGTCTTGTAAATACTCTTATGAAATGATGTACCTTATATTTTGATATGCTGGCCACATCACTCAAATCAATTTTTGTTTCAATGTTGTCATTGATATAGTTTATCGCATTTCTTATCCTAAAAGTTATATCATCTGTCAAAGGCACACTTTCTCTTACCGGATCAACTTGCTTATGTCTGTTATTGTAAATTACTAAGGCTACAATAGTTTTTAAATCAATAGCCTTAAATGGTTTAACCAAAAATCCCTGTGGTCTGGTTTCCTTAACACGTTCAAGAGTCATTTTATCTGAATAAGATGATATATAGATGTAAGGTACTGCATCAGAGACCAGCAGTTCTCTTCCCAGATCTACTCCGTCTTTTGTCCCGTTTAACTTGATATCAATCAACATTAAATCAGGGCTTTCTGTTTTTAAAATATCTTTTGCCTCATTTACACTTCCCACATCAATCACAACATTATAGTTATCCTCTTCGAGGATGTTTTTAATATCGTTTGCAATTATGGGATTGTCTTCTACTACAATTATTTTTTCCTTCTTCATTTTAAATCAATTTGCTTTAAATTCAACATTTAGGTGAAAAACTGAATTCAATCTTAGTCCCGGATTTTGTATTTAATATCAAAATATTGCCTTGCACCTGCTTTTTTATCATATCAATTATTTTCAGACCCATTCCTTTGGTTTTTTTTGAGGAATTTTTATTGAAACCTATTCCGTTATCTGAAAAAGTCATTAGGTATCTATCGCTGCTGAGCTGTCTTATGTTTATAGTAATGGATTTATTGGAATCTTTATTTGGAAAGGCGTGAAAAACAGAATTACAGAGTAACTCATTAATAACCAAACCCAAAGGAACAGCTGTTCCAAAATTTAATTTTATATTGTTGGTTTCAATATTAATGGCATAATCATCCTGATTTTTATTAAAGGCCTCCAGAATAAAAGAAAACATCTCATTGATATAGTCATTCAAATCAACATCTTTAGCCGCTTCCTTGATATCAAAATTTTCGTGAAGCAACAGTATGGCATTTAATCTGTTATATCCTTTATTAAAAATCTTACCGGCTTTCCGGCTATCGTATTCTTTTGCATGGATATTGAGTAAACTACTCACCAGTTGCAAATTATTGTTCACCCGATGATTAATTTCGTTAAGATAAGAGTCACGCCTGTAAATATCTTTCTTTAAGCTAACCAGTTTTGCTTCCAAATCAATATTCTTCTTTTCAATAGCAATTTTCTCTAATCTTAAAAATTGATTTTTCACCATTCCGGCTTTTAAAAAATAGAATGCTGACAAAATCAGACCGCTAAAAAACTTGAATAAACAAACGTCATAACTTGAAAAAATAAAAATTAAACAACCGTATTGAAAACCCATATTAAGCAACTTAATTTCAAATAACCCATTGCAAAGTTTGCTACAAGATTTAATTTATTGCTATCAATAATGTCCTTCATATTCTAACTATTGACTTCGAAATTGCTTATTACAGCTTTATGGATCTGATCAAACAAA
>CAMFLD010000151.1 GCA_945957245.1 uncultured Flavobacterium sp.
CCATTATACTATAAAAAGAACTGTAACCTTAGGTTTTTTGGTGCTAAAATTCTTTTGTCAGGCTTGATAAATGATTATATATACGAGTTGGATAAAATTATTAATAATGGATGGAAACCCGATATTATCCATGCTCATTCCACTTATTACGGCGGAATTGTAGCTAATAAACTAAGTTCAAATTTCAATATTCCCTATTTCATTACAGAGCACAGTCATCCATTTTTCAATAAATCAAATGTAATTGACAAACTAGCGATAAAGTCATTAACCCAAGCTAAAAAAGTTGGTTTTGTCTCCTACAAGCAGGCCCAGCTTTTTTTACTTCAGGAAATTGATGTCAATTATCAGGTCGTTTACAATCTTGTTGATGAAGGTATCTTTAAAAATGAAGGAAGAGCATTAAATTCTGGCAAAGACAAAATTTTTACAATCGGTATCATAGCTTATCCTTTAAAAGTAAAAGATATGGAAACATTCTTTAAAGGAATAAGTGAATTTTCAAAGTATTGTCAGCAGCCCTTCCAAGCTCTAGTAGTAGGAAAAGATACTTTTCTGCCCGATGCCGATAATAAGAAGATTAAAGAAATGGCCGAAAAAGCGGGTGTGTCAGACAAATGTGTGTTTATTAAAAAAATTGCCAGGACTGAAATCCAAGACTATTTTTTAAAGCTTGATGTGTTAGTGAGTACCAGTATTTATGAAACTTATGGATTGGCTATCAGGGAAGCATTGATGTCGGGAGTTCCTATCATATCTACTTTCAATGGTGGAGCTGACGAACTGCTGAATGATTCTATTGGAATCGGAATACAGATTGGAGATTATCAAAAATTAGCAAACGGATTAATGAAAATTCAAAATAAGGAAGTTGTATTCAATCCAAATCATGTTAGAGATAAAATCCTTAAAGAAGCCGGAAGAGAAGCATTTGCGAAAAGAATGCTTGATTTTTATGGATATGATGAAAAGGATATTTCTTAAAGTTTAGATGAAACGATGAAAAATAGTAACGAAATAAAGGTAAGTGCCTGCATTACTGCTTATAATAATGAACAGTATATAGAGCAGGCTGTAAAATCCGTTTTAAATCAAAAAGTCAATTTCAAATTTGAAATTCTGATTAATGACGATGCCTCAACTGATAACACAGTAAATGTGATAAGAAAACTTCAAAGTCAATTCCCGGGTATTATAACACTTTTTACGCATCAGGAAAATGAATTTAAGAGAGGGATGTTTGATATTTATGAGCGGAATCTTTTTGTAAATACCAAGGGACAATACATTACCATGTTAGATGGAGATGATTACTGGAGTGATCTAAATAAAATGCAGCTTCAGGCGGATTTCTTAGATCGTAATCCTGACTATTCATTGGTCTCAAATCAGACAATGATGTATTTTGAGCATGATAAATCATTACGTCCACTCGTAAATAAGCAATTTCCCAAAGAGTTGAGCCATAATCATATTCTGAATCATGGTTCGAATTTTTTTCCAACATGCTCCGTAATGTTTCGGAATGTAGTTAATAAGTATCCTGAATTTATGAACTGCATGTCATTAGACAGGAAAATAACCTATTTAATGATGCTTTATGGCAAGTTGGGTTATATAGACAAAGCTATGAGTGTTTACCGAAGATATGATAATTCAGTAACCTCTCTTGGAAATGTTGAAACCAAAATTAAGTTGTTAAAATCCAATATCCTCCTTCTAGAAAGATTTGATATTTATACCCATAAAAAGTATCAATCCGGAGTCAAAGCTGAATTGTCATTGCAGGCAAAAAACCTGCTTTATTTTAGCAATAATAAAGAAGATAAGAACTATAGTAAGTATCTAAGTTTAAAGGATAGGCTAAAAGTCATTTTGTACAGAATGCTTAAAAAATAATCTTAAATACATGAAACTAGTATCCAGACTTCTTTATACTTCACTTTCAATCCTTTTATTGTTTATCAACATAAAAGAGTTTGCGATACCCTATTTTCTCCTTTTTAGTTTATTGATCTCCTGGTTTTTATATCAAAGGAAAATCAATGAAATTGTTATAGCCTTCACCTTTTTTGGGTTCTCATTTTTTAGTTTGTATTGCCAGATTATAGGAACTTCTTCCATCTTATTAATCTTAATTTTAATGCTTACCATTTTATTATACAGGTTTTTTACTAACTGGAAACCCTTTGGTAAATATCCATTGAAATTAACCCCTTTCTTTTTATTTCTCTTTCTCTTTATATGTCTCATTCTGTTATCATTCAGTAAAACAATTTTTACTATTGAATATCAGGATTTTAAAATACAGTTATTTCTAATATGGAGTCTTATCTTTATCCTATCTGCAAATTGCCTTGATAACAATGTCCTGGAATTTGATTTTGAAGTTTTCCTGATAATTGCCTATTTGCTGTTTATCCCTCATTTTTCAATTATTTCAGACGAAGGCGGAGTATTATCTCCCATTGCCAATTGGAATAAATATTCTGTTCTGGCAGATGGTATAAGAGGTACAAAAGGAGTAGATGTAATTTCTGCTGGAAGATATTCAGGATTGTTTATTTTAACATTCGTAATTTATTTCATTGATTTTAAGTTTAAAAAGTTATTCTTCCTTCCTTTTGTAATTCCGGCTTTCATATTATTGATAATTGTTCAGACAAGGCAGGCGTTTGTCGCGTTACTACTTCCAATAGTAGGTGTCATAATCTACTATCTTTTTATTGTGAAGAGCAGCGGAAACAGATTGATTGTTAATTTATTATCCATTATTATTCTCTGTTCGGGTATATTTTGGTATGCCAATTATATTAATGAAAACCATGTTGAAACAAGGGTTTTGGCATCAAAGGAAACTTCGGGTAGGGAAAAGGTTTGGAATGATGCAAAAACGTTGATTGTCAATGATGAAACCGGAGTTGGCTTTGGCAATTTTATTTTTTATGGTAAAGCATATAGCTGGCCTCATAATATCTTCTTCGAAACCATAATTGAAATTGGCTGGCCCGCATTTTTTTTATTACTGTTGATATCAGGCTACTTATTTTACGAAATTATACTGATAGTTCTCCATAAACCCAATTTGGATAAGGTTCAGGTCTTTATGCTTTTCACCGCTTTATACTATTTTATATTGTCACAGTTTAGCGCCGATATTCCCCGCAACCTTCATTTTTTCTACGCTTTATCACTCTATATACTTTTAAAAGGGAAAAAAACAGTTTATGGAAAATAGGAAAACTATATTTTGCCCTTTCATCATTCAAAATGATCATGGAGGAGGAACAAAATCAACCATTTCGTTATTGAACGGTTTGGTAGAAAGAGAGTTTGAAGTTTATGTTTTACTGACTAATGATTGCGAATTTATATCAAAGTTTGATAACCGAATTAAAATCCATTTTTATAAAACCTACCCCGATGTAAACATCAAAAAGCCATTCCAATTTTTGAAGATTTGCTCCGAAATGGCAAATTTTGTTTTAAGGTTTAATCCATCAAATACTATTTTGTTGTGTTCCGATAGACCCGGATTGATGATGATGCCCTTTGTCTCAAAAAAATATACTGTCTTTTACATTTCAAGAGGTTGGCATTATAATAGTTTTTCAGCTCAACTGCTCAGGAAAATCATGTTTAAGAGAGTAAACAAATTTATTTGTATTTCCGACAAACAATTTGGAGTCATTCATGACATTGTGAAGAATGAAAATAGGATTCAAACGATATACAATGGATTTGACTTGCCAAACAAGCAGTTTACACCATTTCTAAACAAACACAAAATTGTTCTGTCAACTATAGGAGTTATATGTAAAAGAAAAGCACAGCTGCAATGCCTTGAAATGATTAATTTTTTGAAAAATAATTATTCGGTTGTTTTAAATATTTATGGAACAACCCTGATAGAAGAAGATGAGAAATACAAACAATCACTTGAAAATTATATTAAAGAAAAAGGTTTAGGAGGCATAGTCTTTTTTATGGGACATGAACCGGATTTGGACAAAATTTATTCATCAACTGATATTGTAATATCTTCAGCTATTGAGGAAGGCTTCGGAAGAACACTAATAGAAAGCATGGCTTATGGAATTCCGATTATAGCTAATAGTGGGGCGGGCGGTCCAAAATCTATCATAACTGATGGTTTTGATGGCTTTTTATACAATGGTTCTGTTGAAGATTTAAGTTCTAAAATCGAAATAATAATAAATCAAAAACACACTAGAGATTTCATAATATCAAATGCTTTAAAAACAGTAGCTGATAAATTTTCTGTGAATAAAATGTGTGATAATTACCACAAAGTCATTGATTTCTATTTTAAAGAAAAAATATTTTAAGTCAGTATAACAATTGCGGCTTGTTTCGGTATATAATAGAAAAGTAAAGTCAATTATAAGAATCTGTTTTTTTAATTATTGCTCTTACTTTGCCCAGAATTACTACAACTTTTGATAACTCATCCAACAGAATATTTAAAGCAGTTTCAAAAAGATTTACAATAAAAAATAGTATTAATGGTAATAGGTATTGATGCTTCAAATATTAGAGGAGGAGGAGGAATTACACACCTGAAGGCAATATTGGAACATGCAGATATTGAAAATTCCGGATTGGGCAAAATTGTAATTTGGGCCAGTCTGGACACCCTAAATAAAATTAAGGACTACAGTTTTTTAGAAAAGCATACACATCCTTATCTTAATAAGTCAACCTTTTTCACTTTTTTATTCCAATTTTTAAAATTAAAAAAGGAGGCAGAAAAAAGCAATTGTAACATAATGTTTGTTCCTGGTGGGACTTTTGTAAGTCGTTTTAAGCCTTTTGTGACGATGTCACAAAACATGCTGCCCTTTGAGGAAGAAGAAGCACGTCAGTACAATCTTGTAATGAGGATACGGTTAAAAATCCTTTTTTATACCCAATCGTTTACCTTTAAAAAAGCAAACGGATTGATTTTCCTCACTAATTATGCAAAAAATTACATTGTTAAAAAAATTGATATTAACCTATCGGATTATACCATTATACCACATGGAGTAGATGCTTCATTTCAGTTGGCTCCCAGAAAACAAAAGGATCAGTCCTGTTACAATAATAACAATCCATTTGAATTCCTTTATGTTTCCTATATTACTGTTTATAAACATCAATGGAATATAGCGGAAGCTATTTGTCAATTGCATGAGGAAGGACTGCCCTTAAAAATTAAGCTGATAGGCAGCATTTTGGATAGCTACGAGAAGTTAGAAGATGTTCTCAAACGATATCCAAATTCAAAACAATGTATCGAATTAATACCGGGTTTAGAACACAAAAAATTGAGTTTTCACTACCACACCGCCGACAGTTTTGTATTTGGCTCAAGCTGTGAAAACATGCCAATAATTCTAATAGAAGCTATGAGTGCTGGTTTGCCAATAGCTAGTTCAGATTTTGGGCCAATGAAAGAAGTTTTAGGTGATGGAGGTCTTTATTTCAATCCAAAAAATGTGGGAGAAATAAAAACAGCTCTAAAATTAATTTTTGAAGATGTTAATCTCAGGAAGGATTTGGCTCGAAAGGCTTATAACAATACACTCAATTACACATGGTCTAATTGCGCTCAAAATACATTAGGTTATTTGGCAAAAATTAAAAGAGACTACAATATTCAAAAAATATGTGCGGAATAGTAGGGTTAATATCCAAGAATACAGCAGACGATTTGGCTTTATCTTTAAATAAGGTAAGTCATAGAGGACCAGATGATTCTGGGTTGTTTGTCTATGAGAATCTGGGACTCGGGCATCGAAGATTATCAATACTCGATTTATCTGAAAACGGGCATCAGCCGATGATAAGCGATTGTGGTAATTATGTACTGATATTTAATGGAGAAATATACAATCATTTAGAAATCAGGACCAAGTTGAACTCTAAATATAAATTTAAGTCACAATCCGACACAGAAACGCTGCTCTATGGATTTATAGAATTTGGAAGTGCTGTTTTACAGATGCTGAATGGCATTTTTGCCTTTTCGATTTTCAACAAACAAACCAAAGAACTCTTTATTGCCCGGGATCAATTTGGAGTAAAGCCACTTTACTATTATGCTGATGAATCATTATTTTGGTTTGGTTCCGAAATTAAATCGATTCTGCCGCTGAATTTTCAGAAAGACATTTGCTCTATGGCACTGGTAAATTACCTGACTTTTTTATACTCACCGGGAGAAAGAACACCTTTTAAAAAAGTGCTTAAATTATTGCCGGGACACTACATCAAACTTAAAATAGATGCTCCCATAAATTATACTATTCATCAATACTATGATATTCCGTTTGATGGTAAACTCAGTTCAAAGACAGAAGAGCAGTTGATTGATGATTTGGAACAAAAACTGATAAAAGCAGTTGAAAGGCAGATGCTTTCCGATGTCCCTGTTGGTTTTTTCCTTTCAGGAGGCTTGGATTCAAGTTGTATTGTAGCAATTGCAAAGAAATTGCATCCCGAAAAAAGGTTTAATTGTTATACGATTAAAACCAATGATGGTCAAGACATGCAGGAAGGATTTGCAAACGATTTGCATTACGCCAGAATGGTAGCTCAACATCTTGATGTGAATTTAATTGAGGTGGAATCAACTGTTGATATAGTAAATGATTTTGATAAAATGATTTATCATCTTGATGAGCCACAGGCCGATCAGGCACCTTTAAGCGTATTGCAGATCTGTACGCAGGCTCGTAAAGATGGACAAATAGTATTGTTGGGTGGTACAGCAGGAGACGATTTATTTTCAGGTTATCGGAGGCATCAGGCATTGAGGATGGAAAAATATATTAAGTTCCTGCCCTGTCTCTTATACACATCTCCGAGCCCACGAGACCGAGGCTGATCTC
>CAMFLD010000152.1 GCA_945957245.1 uncultured Flavobacterium sp.
CTCTTATTGTGTGTCAAAACGATTCGCTGGTACGGAGTTGTATTGGTATAGATGATATTCTCTCCATACATTTTAGCTTCTGAATAGTTTAGAATCTTATTGGAAAATACAAAAACTGTCAAGAGTAACAGGAATGAAAAAACGGCTTTGATTTTTAAGACTGAGCTTCTTTTTAATTCTGATTTTAGAATGAATGTCATTGCAATTGCAATGCTGATATTAATCATTCCGAAGAACAATGAAGTTCCCATGATTCCCAGTTTTGGAACCAAAATCAATGGAAAAAGTATAGATGCTAATAAAGCTCCTATGTAATCAAAAGTAAAAACATTGGAAACTAAATCCCGGAATTCAACCCTGTCTTTGAGAATATTCATCAACAACGGAATCTCCAGGCCTACGAGACATCCGGTAACGAAAACAAAAAGGTAAAGTATGAACTGAAAAGCGTATGCACTTTCGAAAAGCAGGAACAAAATCACGGAACTTAATCCGCCAACGAGTCCTACCAGAATTTCAATCTCTACAAAGGTATTCAGTAGGTTTTTGGTAATGAATTTTGAAAAATAGGAGCCAATACCCATTGAAAACAGGTAAACTCCAATTATAAACGAAAACTGTTTCACGGAATCGCCCAAAAGATAGCTTGCCAAAGTACCTGCAACCAGTTCATAAACGAGTCCGCAAGTAGCAATGGTGAATACGGCGAATAGTAGTAAATATTCGAATCTTAAAAACTTCTTACCCATGGATGGCTGCGCTTACAATCATTGAAATTCCAATGATAAATGCCGCAAACACTATTGCTACGGATAAATTATTTTTTTCTACTATTTCTTTCCATGTATTTTCAGGAGTAATTTTTTCGATTAACCAATAGGTCAATAAAAGAATTACAATTCCGATAGCAGAAAAAATTACTGAGTTTGCAATTGGGTGCATTAGAATGTCCATATTAAAATAGTTATTTGTGATAGAAACTGTTTACTGAATGATGTCCTCCTGAATAGTTGGGTTTAAAATTTTCTGTTGATTCGCAGTCGCAAATAGAACTTCCTGTTGCATTGTAATAAAAAAACAGCAGATAAAAAAACAACCCCAGTAGTAATGTCAGGTAATTATTCCGGATAAATTGTATTACTTTTTCCATATTTATTGATTATTGTAAGGTGAATAACTACTGTCTTCCCATCGTTTGGTTTCAAAATATCTGTTAAAATAAAATAATACCGCCAGAACAACCGCCATAAAAATGCAAATAAGCCACACATTTCTGCCTGAAGGCTTACTCCACGTTGCTTTTATAAAAATGACATTGTTCGCCATATCCTCCGGAGCCTTCATTGGAGTCAGTGTAAGATGGTATTTACCGGCTGCAACTCCGCAAATATTAAACTCTTCTGATGTAGAGCCCTCGGTCCAATTTTCGCCATCAGTATATCCGTGATAATATTCAATGTCCTTGTTAGCATAAATTTCCTCCCCTGTCTTCTCGTTTACTAACGTAAGCTGAAGATTAGCCCAAGAATTATTTACATCAGAAAAAAGGGTTATGCTAAGAGGCGCTGCACTTCCTTTGAGTTCAAAAGAAGGAGTTAAAAAATCTCTATTAGTATATTCATTTATTGGAACTGACGTATCCAAAACCATTTGTTCAACACGATCTTTGTTTAGTTGCCAATTGGAAAGTATTATCAATAATGCCACAATACAAAAAGTGACTGCCAACACTTTGAGATTAAAGAGAAACGGCTGAACCAAACCAATACCTTTTTTATAGGGCAAATCTGTGACCTTGAAAGCTTTTTTGACCTCACTTTTTGACATATGCTTTCCGTAAAATGTTGCTTCCACTCCATCAGTTTTCTCAATGGAAATAAGATAGGGCGGATTGATATATTCTACGGTATGTACAGTTTTTTTAGAAACATCAAAGTCAAAATAACCTAGGGCGGAAACTATCTGGGCATTATAATATTCATAAAGATTTAAATTCATCCCTTCATATTCCATTATCCTTGAATGTTTGGCAATATCGAATTTATCTTCAATCTCTTCCAGTAAAATCCAATGGCCGTCTGCTTCTGAGAGGAAAACAAATTCCAGTGCTTCGTTATGCAGAATGTATTCTTTCCAGATAAAACTCCCGAAAGCCTTTTTGACAAGAATACCACTAATCCTGAATTCTTTTCCGTTTATGATTCCTGTACTTCCCAGTTCAAGTCCATGATGTTCATAGTTCTGACTGAACTTATCCCGAAACCTGAACTCTCCGTCATTCTGAATATAAATCCTTCCACATGAAGGACATGCAAAAGTTTTTGCTTCAAAATGAATTGGCAAATCTGTTTCCTTATTGCAGTAAAAACAGGTAATTTTCATGATGGTTAACGGTTGATTTCGAATTCGGTTTTAACAATAGCTTCAAAAAAAGCAACATATTCATTGGCTATACTCCTTACCTTCTCCGAATTATCCTGAGAGTAATTACACAGATATATGTCGAGCGTAAGATTATTATACTCAGGCCATGTATGAATGCAAATATGGGATTCCTTCAGACAATAAGCTGCAGTGAAACTGTTGTTATCAAATACAAAGGAAGAGAAACCAACCTGTTCCAATTCATAACGCAACAACATTGCATTAGTAAATTCGCAAAACGAGGTAAGGTTTTTTAAGCTTTCAGGATTACCATTTTCAAGCGTTAATAGCTTATGTAATCCCAAAGGATTTATTGTGTCGGTCATGTAAAAAAGAAAGGTTAGTTCTTCAATTTTACGAATTTTATTTCAAATTGTTACAAAATTGAATGCATAAAAAAAGCGAAAATTGATTTCCGCTTTTTATTGTTCCGGGGCTATTTCTATTTCGAGCCCTTCTAATGCTTCTGTAATTGGGATTTGACATCCTAACCGGCTATTTTCCTTTACATGGTAGGCTTCCCAAAGCATGGCTTCTTCATCGGGGTTGCGTTCCAGTGAAATAACATCATTCAAAACATAACACTGGCAGGAGGCGCACATGGCCATTCCTCCGCAAACACCTATGGTGCCTTCTTCGGCTAATTCATAGGCACGGATAAGCTCCATGATATTCATGTTCATATCTGTAGGAGCCTGCACTTCGTGTAGCACTCCATTCCTATCTGTGATTTTTATGTTGACGTCTGCCATTAATCTATGGATTTTACTACCGCTTTTTCTGCTTCTTTCCTTGTTCCGTCAAATCCGTCTACACCTGAAACGGTGGTATATTTCAATACATATTTTTTACCCGGATTGATACGGTTATAAACGCTTTGACACATCAATGTGGCTTCGTGAAAACCGCACAGTATAAGTTTGAGTTTTCCGGGATAAATATTCACATCTCCAATGGCATAAATACCGTCGATATTGGTTTGGTAATCCAGAGCATTGTTAACTTTGATAGCGTTTTTTTCTATTTCTAATCCCCAGTTGGCAATAGCTCCTAATTTTGGTGTCAGACCAAATAGCGGAATAAAATAATCCGTAACAACATTCATACGGGCTCCATTGACTTCTATATCTACTGATTCTATGCGTTCTGAACCTTTGAAGCCAATTACTTCTGCCGGTGTAATTAACTTTATTTTCCCGGCTGATTTTAGTTCCTGCACTTTTTCTACGGAGTCCAGTGCTCCTCTAAATTCGTTTCTTCTGTGAACTAAGGTTACTGATGCTGCTACATCGGAAAGGAATATACTCCAATCGAGAGCCGAATCTCCACCTCCGGAAATTACTACATTTTTTCCTCTGTATTTTTCAGGGTCTTTTACAAAATAATCTACGCCTCTGTCTTCCTTTTCATAAAACTCTAAGTCCTTAAGAATAGGTTTTCTTGGTTCGAATGTGCCTAAACCTCCGGCTATAGCTACTGCTTTAGCATGATGTTTTGTACCTTCATTGGTAGTAACAATAAAAGTGCCGTCTTCAAGTTTATCAATTGTTTCGGCTGTTTCTCCTAATGTAAATCCTGGTTGGAACTGTTTGATTTGCTCCATCAGATTGTTTACCAAATCGCCTGCTAATACTTCGGGATAACCCGGAATATCGTAGATAGGTTTCTTTGGATATAATTCGGCTAACTGCCCTCCCGGTTGTGGCAGTGCATCGATGATATGGCATTTAAGTTTTAACAATCCGGCTTCAAACACGGCAAAAAGCCCTGTAGGTCCGGCTCCGATTATCAGTATGTCTGTTTCAATCATTTTTTTTCGTGGCATAGTGACGAAGTTTTGCACCGCAAAGGTTGGAAAACTCCGGTTCAAATAATATGATTTTTGTCATTTATGAAAAACTGCGTTAGGGATGGAAGTAAGTACCATGTACTGCGTACAGCCCGACCCGCCGAAGGCGTGGTAACGCCCAATTAAGCAATATTCTCTACCGTTTCGATTTGTGGCGCATATTTTTTGATGGTGGTTTCCACTCCGGCTTTCATCGTGCTGATGCTTAAACTGCATGAAGTACATGCTCCCTGAAGCCTTACTTTTACGTGCTTTTCATCTTCAATGGAAACTAAACTGATATCACCTCCATCAGAGTTTAAAAATGGTCTGATTTCGTCCAGCGCTTTTTCGATGTTTAAAGTCAGTTCTTCGTGTGTCATCTTATTTTCCTTTAACGGCTGAACATCCAGCCATAGTTGTTATTTTGATTGCCTCTGTTGGCGGTAGTGCTTCGTTGCGGTTTACCGTTTCCTGAACAACATTTCTGGTAATTTCCTCAAACACCGTTTCGATTATCGATGCGGTTTGCAATGCTGCCGGACGTCCATAATCTCCTGCTTCACGAATGCTTTGTACCAATGGCACTTCGCCCAGGAAGGGAACCTGCAGGTCTTCTGCCAGATTTTTAGCTCCTTGCTGTCCAAAGATGTAATATTTATTGTTTGGCAATTCTTCCGGTGTGAAGTAGGCCATATTTTCGATGATTCCCAATACCGGAACTTTGATGCTGTCTGACAGGAACATGGAAACTCCTTTTTTGGCATCGGCTAAAGCTACTGCCTGAGGCGTACTTACTACGACTGCACCGGTTATAGGCAATGACTGCATGATGGATAAATGAATATCTCCTGTACCCGGTGGTAAATCAATCAGCATAAAGTCGAGCTGACCCCAATCGGCATCAAATATCATTTGGTTTAAGGCCTTGGCTGCCATTGGTCCACGCCAAATCACAGCCTGACTTGGTGCCGTAAAGAATCCGATGGATAATATTTTGATTCCGTAGCTTTCAATGGGTTTCATTTTGGATTTACCATCAACTTCTACAGAAATCGGCTTTTCGTTTTCTACGTCAAACATGATGGGCATAGACGGACCGTAGATGTCGGCATCAAGCACTCCAACTTTGAAGCCCATTTTAGCTAAAGTAACAGCAAGATTAGCCGTTACGGTTGATTTTCCAACTCCTCCTTTCCCTGAAGCTACCGCAATAATATTGCTGATTCCGGGAATGGCCTTGCCTTTGATTTCATTCGGGTTTTGCGTTGGCGTTTCTACTTTGATGTTGACTTTCACCACAATATCCGCAGAAAATCTTTCGTGGATTAGTTTTTTGATATCATCTTCTGCACGTTTTTTTATGTGCATTGCCGGGGTGGCTATAGTTAACTCAACCACTACTTCGTTGCCAAAAGTCAATACGTTTTTAACGGCACCGCTTTCAACCATATTTTTTCCTTCGCCTGCAATGGTAATGGTTTCCAGTGCGGAAAGGATTTCTTTTCTATCTAGTTTCATTTTAAATGCATTAATACACCCAGTTCCTTTTATTTAAACTGAATTTAGATTGCAAAGATAGTCAGAAGTTTAAAAGTTTAAAAGGGTTTAGGGGTTTAAAGTTTTGATGGGTTGATAGATGCTTTTTATGAAGTAAAAAATCAGAGTGAATTTCCTTGAATCAGATTGATTTTAAAGCTAACATACTGCTGTTGTAATTGGTTTTTGAGCAAATCATATTCTACGGACAGCAGTTGATTTTTGACCGCTGAAAAAACTACAGCATCCACGATTCCTGAGCTGAATTTGGATTGTGTGGTTCGGAATGATGCATCTGCAAAGCCTTTCATTTGCTGGAGTTTGGTTTCGAGTTGGGCATAATTGGCTTTGTTTTGGTTTTCAATATCCAGCTGGTTTTTGATTTTTAGTTTTTCCTGTTCGATAACATATTTTGATTTTTCGGCTTCAATTTTACTTGCCGTTACTCTTTTACTATTCCGGAAACCGTTGAATACCGGAACATTCAACTGAACGCCAAGCTGATGGTTTTTATTATCGCCTATTTGTTTATCAAAACCATCCACAGTAACATTGGGCTGATTTAAGGGTTTGTAATAAAAGGTTGAAAAGCCGTAGTATGTTGTCAATGTTGGCAGATTATAAGCGCGTTCCATTTTTGTGTCTTTTAGGCTTGCCCGATAACTAAGTTCGGCAAATCTGATTTTTGGATTAGTTGATGAAACTGTTCCTGAAATACGATTCATTTGGGGTGTTACTTCTAATATCACATCTTCTATGGTGATATTGTCAACATTCATCAACTGGAATAATTGCTTTTTCTGAAGCAATGCCAATTGTTCGGTCTGCATAATCCTCATTTCTTCCTGGGAAAAACTGAGTTGCATATCATATAAATCACTCTGCGGTTTACTGCCAATAGCAACTTCTTTTTGAATTCTCTGCATATTGAACTCTGAATTACGGAACTGTTCTCTTTGGATTTTGAGTAATTCCTGACTGAAAAGTGCCTGATAGTAGCTTTCTAAAATCTGTAATTGGTATTCGTTTTCGATGATGGCTAATTCCTGTCTCTTATACACATCTGACGCTGCCGACGATATGCAGTGTGTAG
>CAMFLD010000153.1 GCA_945957245.1 uncultured Flavobacterium sp.
GGTACCTTCAGCAAGAGCAATAAAGTTAGCCACAGTAATCGGCGTTTTTTTGTATTCTAATTCCACAAGAATTTTTCCTTTTGAAGTTTCAAATTCGGCAAAGATTCCTTCATTTGCAGCTGCTGTTGCCGGTTTAGCTGCCGCTGCCGGTTTAGTAGTTTTAGCAGCTACTTTTTTGGTTTGTGCAGATGCGCTAAGGGCACCAAGACAAATCAAAAGAAAAATGTTCAATTTAATTTTACTCATAGTTTTATATTTTTTTTTGTATTCGTGAATCTCCGATTTCATGATTATTTACTTAATTTATTGTTGTTAATATTTATGGTTTGTTTTTCATTTCTACTTCAAAAATCAGGTTGGCATTAGGGGGAATGACACCATTTCCGGCACCTTGCTCACCATAGCCCAGGTGAAACGGAATAAAGAAAATTGCCTTTTCACCCATTTTCAATTTAGTAAGTCCTTCCACAAAACCCGGAATCACTTTATTTGATCCAATAACATAAGGCAGTGAAGAATAACCGTGTTCCATATCCCTTTGCTGGTCATATTTTCCAAATTCTTTGGCAACTGCAGGGCTGCTCGTATCAAAAAGAGTTCCGTCTTCAAGAAAACCGGAATAATCAAGATAGACAGTTTCACCATCTTTTGGTTTTTCTTCAGAAGATTTTTTAAGCATATAGAACTGAAATCCGGATGGTGTTTTGGTAGCGGTTTTTTTCATGGTGTTGAAGTAGGCCACTTTTTTGTCAATAACACCCCGGTATTTAGCCTCGTATTCTTTTTTCCTTTGGGCTTCAAGAGCAGCATCTGCTTTTTGTCTTTCTGCCTCTCCTTTGAAATAGTCATTAAAAACTTTTACAGCATCAAACTTTTTAACGGCTTCTCCTTTTCGGATAATGGTAACTTTTTTGATAACATCATCCTTAACAATAGAATTTACCACCGTCATACCATCTCCAACGACACATCCGAAAACTGAATGTCTACCATCAAGCCACGGCGTTGGAACCAAAGTAATAAAAAACTGGCTGCTATTGGTATTTGGACCCGAATTTGCCATAGATAAAACTCCCGGTTTATCATGTCTTAAATCGGTAATTTCATCACGACATTTATATCCTGCATCACCAGAACCATCGCCAAGCGGGTCCCCGGACTGAATCATAAAATCTTCTTCATCACCATTGTGTTTAGAAATCACACGGTGGAATTTTAATCCGTCAAAAAACGGTTTTCCCTTTTGCTCTGTAGCGCAGAATTGATTTTTACCTTCAGCAAGCGTTACAAAATTAGCTACCATAATAGGCGCTTTTTCATAATCAAGTTGGCACATAATAGTACCTTTATTGGTTTCGATTTCGGCGTATAAACCATCCTTTAGGTCTTTGTATTCGTCCTTACAGGAAGTTAGGAGTACTAGTCCAAATAGGAAAAGATAGATTCTTTTAGTCATTGTTCTTTTATATTAATTTTGAGATTTTATTGCATCAGCAGGTTTCGTCTGAGGTCTGAAATCATTCAGTGTTACCGTTACGATAAGAGGTTGGTTGGTTTTAATTCTTTTAGTATCGCCCCGATAGCCATAAGCCATGTGCGAAGGGAAAAGGAAGGTTACTTTTTCATTTTTGCGCATTAGTTTGATACCATCACGCAATCCCATCATGATATTTTGTTTGTCAACTACATAAGTCTGAGGACGCAGTTCCACATCAGAATAAACCACATTCCCTTTCAGGTCCATGATTTCGTAGTCAAACTCGGCAACATCCCCTTTTTTAGGGCGAAGCGTATCCTTTTCATTTCGGGTTACATAGTAATACCAGTAGCCTTTATTGGATGCCAGGTATTTTGTATTAGGATTACTTTTGATGATAGAATCAATTTTTCCTTCTTCACCGGCAATCAGTTTTTTGTTTCTTGCGGCAGATTCCTTCATAAATGTGCCTGAAGAGCGGGAAACCGGCATGCGTGCCTGTTGCTGTTTACAACTGGTCAGAGTTGCAAAAACAACCAAAAGCACTGTTATTTTTTGTAGGTTTTTCATGTGTCAGATTGTTATTTTTGAAATTAAATCTTCAAACTTATTTAGGGTATTTTTCATGGTGTCATACGATTTTCCTCCGGCAGCATTGATGTGCCCGCCACCATTGAAATGTTCCCGTGCAAATTGGTTTACATCAAAGCTTCCCTGCGAACGAAACGAAATTTTAATGATATTTTCATCCCGATGCTCAATAAAGATAGCCGCAAAATGGATTCCTTTGATGCTCAAACCGTAGTTTACTACACCTTCCGTATCCCCTTTTTCATAATGGAATTCATCAAGTTCTTTCTGCGTAAGCGAAGTATATGAAGTCTTGTATTCCGGGAATACTTTCATATTCTGCAATGCTCTTCCCAAAAGCTGTAACCTGTTGTAAGAGTTGTCATCAAAGAGCAGATTGTGAATTTCACTGTTGTTGATTCCCAAATCAATTAAATCGGCCACAATGCGATGCGTAGTGCTTGTAGTTGACGGGAAACGGAAGGAACCTGAATCGGTTGTGATTCCTGTATAAATACAGGTAGCTATAGTTTTGTCTATCAGTTCTTTTTTACCTAAAAAACCAATGAAATTGTAAATCATTTCACAGGTGGAACCAAAATTTGGGTCAGAATAAATAAACTCAGCGTAGTTGTCCGGTTTCTGATGATGGTCAATCATTATCATTGGAACTGATAGTTTGCTTAAAACCTGCTCCATTTCACCAGTTCTATGCAATGCATTGAAATCCAATGTAAAAACAACTTCAGCTTCGTTTAGGATTCTACTACAGTTGTCTTTATCATTCTCGTAAATCAAAATAGTTTCTGAACCGGGCAGCCAAGCCAGGAAATTTGGAAACTCATTGGGCGAAATCACAACCGCCTGGTGCTTACTTTTTAACAGAAAATGATAAAGCGCCAAAGTCGAACCCATAGCATCGCCATCGGGACTCCTGTGGGGAATTATGGCAATTTTCTTGGGCGTTGCCAATAAATTTTGAATGGCAATAATAGCTTCTTTCTTCATCGTGGCGAATGTACTAAAAAATGAAACAAGGATGACACTGCTTAAGCAGATTTTAAGTTTTATTTAGACAGCGAAATTCCAAGCCAAACTGCAAAAAGGCCAAGGATAATGCTCAGGGCTATATAACCAAAAGCCAGCAGCGAATTGTTATTTTGGATAAGGTTGTAATTTTCCATCCCAAAAGTCGAGAAAGTAGTATAGCCACCACAAAAACCGGTTACCAAAAACCATTTGAGGTTGCTGTCTTCCAGTTGGTTTTTAGTCAAAAAACCGATAAATAACCCAATAAGGAAACATCCGATAAAGTTGGCCAAAAAAGTAGCCAGCGGAAATTGATTTGACCAGAATCTGGAAACCAAAACGGAAGTCAGAAACCTAAGCACACTTCCGATAGCGCCTCCAACGGCTATATATAAAATGGTTTTGAGCATTCTTTATCTTGGTTTTCGTTTGTCTCTGTTGTATGTATTCTGAGAAGAACGGAAAGTTCTTTGTTTACTATCTTCGATATTACTTTTTGGACGCAAAGCAGGTTTTGGAAGACTGGCTTCTTCGGTTTTACTGGAAGGCTCAATGAGCTTGTTCAGTTGCTTGATTTCATCCAGAGTAAGTTCACGGTAACGTCCCACATGCACTTCAAGCGAAATATTGATAATGCGGATTCTTTTCAGCGCCGTAACTTCGTAGCCTAAATATTCACACATCCTTCGGATTTGACGGTTGAGGCCTTGTGTCAGTATTATTTTGAAAACATATTTACTGACTTGTTCTACTTTGCATTTTCGGGTAACCGTATCTAAAATGGGAACTCCATTACTCATCTTCTGGATGAATCGGTCGGTAATGGGTTTGTTTACTGTAACCACATATTCCTTTTCGTGGTTGTTGCGGGCACGAAGAATTTTGTTGACAATATCGCCGTCATCGGTCATGAAAATGAGGCCTTCGCTGGCTTTGTCCAAACGTCCAATAGGAAAAATACGTTTTGGGTAATTGATATAATCTATAATGTTGTCACGGACATTTTGGTTTGTAGTACATTCAATCCCTACAGGTTTGTTAAATGCAAGGTAAACGGGCTTATCGTGTTTTTCCCTGATAAGTTTACCGTCTACACGGATTTCATCTTCAATAGAAACTTTGGTACCCATTTCAGGCACTTTCCCATTAACGGTTATGCGTCCTTCTTCCAATAATTTGTCTGCTTCCCGCCGGGAGCAGTAACCGCATTCTGAAAGGAATTTATTGATTCGGGTCTGATTGACTTCCATTTTCTTTTTATAAAAACGTCCTGACGGACTAAGTAGCAAAGATAGCATAATTTAACTTAGTAGCTCCTGATTTTTAAGGACTGGTTGAATGATATTAATTATGAACAGGTCATATCGATTCTTGATAAATAAGTTAATAAATGGTTTCAAAAAAGTAAAAAAAAGGTTTGTAACTACTAAGTTTTTTTTATTTTTACCCACATGAAGATACAAGGAAAACTTATAATAATTGGCGGTGCTGTTGACAAAGGCAGTTTCACTGAAACAGATTTAGATAAAAATGCAGCTAAGAATCTGAACTTTTTTGAGGCTGGTATTTTAAAGAGAATAATAGACGAATCAAGGCATAAAAAAGAGTCCCGTATTGAAGTTATCACTACGGCTTCTAAAATCCCAAAGGAAATTGGTCCTGAGTACGTTAAAGCCCTTCATTACCTTGGAGCGGATAACGTAGATGTGCTGAATATCGATCGAAGGGAACAGGCATCAGAACCGGAAGTACTTGAGAGGCTGAAGGCTTGCGATGTAGTAATGTTTACCGGTGGTGACCAGCTTCGGTTGACTTCAATACTTGGAGGAACGCCATTCCATGATATTTTGCTGGACAAATACCACAATGAGGATTTTGTTTATGCCGGAACTTCCGCAGGAGCTGCAGCAGCTTCTAATAATATGATTTACCAGGGTAGCAGCAGTGAAGCGTTGCTCAAAGGCGAAGTAAAAATCACAAGTGGATTAGGATTGATTGACGGAGTGATTATCGATACACATTTTGTACAACGAGGCAGAATTGGACGTTTGTTTCAGGCTGTAGTTGGAAACCCTAAAGTATTGGGAATCGGACTTGGTGAAGATACGGGTTTGTTGATTAAAAATAACTCAATGATGGAAGCGATTGGTTCCGGACTTGTAATTTTGGTTGACGGTAAAGAAATCAAGGATACTAACCTGACGCAGGTAGAATTAGGTCAGCCGATTTCTATCAATCATTTGGTCACACACGTAATGAGTATTAACGATACTTTTGACCTGACCACATTTAAAATGACGATTAAAAGTTCGCAATACGTTTAATGTCGGAAGTTGGATGTTAGATGATAACGATGTCATCAAACATCCGTCACCCATCATCCATCATAACACCATGAAAATAATCATCCACGGCGGATTTTTCTCTGAATCTTCTACCAACCATGAAACTAAGGTTGCGAAACAGCAGGCCTTGCTTCGTATAGCTAAAGATTCGTTTGAATATCTGAAAACGCATACAGCATTGGAAACGGTAGTTCACGCAGTTTCTTTATTGGAAGATGATGCCTTGTTTAATGCCGGTATTGGTTCCCAAATCCAAAGTGACGGTAAAATCAGAATGAGCGCTTCGGTGATGGATGGTTCCACTATGAAGATGAGTGGTGTTATCAATATCGAGGAGGTTAAAAATCCGGTGCAGGTGGCTCAGGTTTTGTTACAATATGATGATAAAGTTTTGGGAGGAAGTGGAGCGACAAATTTTGCCCGTCAATACGGATTTGAAAAATTCTCTACAGAAATTCCGCAACGTCGAAGTGAATATGAGGCTAAACTGGCCGCTACGCGTATAGGGACAGTTGGTTGCGTAGCTTTAGACAAAGACGGTAAGTTGGCCGCAGCAACATCAACAGGAGGGAAGGGCTTTGAAATGCCCGGAAGAATTTCGGATTCAGCCACTGTTGCCGGGAATTATGCTAATGAATTTTGTGGTGTGAGTTTGACCGGAGTTGGTGAGGATATTGTCAGCGGAGCAGTTGCTGCCAAAATCGTAACCCGTGTTACGGATGGTTTTCCTATTGAAAAAGCATTTGAAAAGACTTTCGCCGAGCTGAAACCATTTGATGGTTTTGCCGGAGCTATTGCTATTGATAGTAAAGGTAATATTTGTCATCAGGATTCGCATCCAAGTATGGTTTTTGCGAGTTATGATGGTGAAAAGGAAGAAGTATTTAATTAGTTTTCATCCTCCTCCATTGAGCCTAAAATGTCCTTTAATTGCTCCGTCAGGTCTTCTAAGCTTTCATAATTGGTAACAGCTAAAGTCTTATTTTGATTTTCTAATTCTTCAGCAATTTCTAAAACTAATTCATAGGGGTCAGCTTCATAGCCAAACATATTTTGGTCGAAATTAGTTCCCATCAGTAAGCCGTCATTACCCATACCGATACACCAGTTTTCAGTATAATTCACTAATGATATTTCCACTAATTTATAGTGAGACCAAGGTCCTTGGATACATGAGTTTGCTAATGCCCTGTCAGCCCAGAAACAAATAATTGTAATGGGTTCTTCGTTTTCATCTTCATAATGATTAGAACTTGTAGAAGCATAACCATCATCATCTTTCAAAGCATAGACAATTTCAGTTTCGCAAATGGTTTTTACAAATCGCTCATGGCGTAATCTAATGGATAGGGAGTCTTTCAGCATCTTTTTTTTGTAAAAATAAAAAATCCCAATCTTTCGAGAGGGATTTTTTTTAATATAAACTAATCTTAAAATCCGAGTC
>CAMFLD010000154.1 GCA_945957245.1 uncultured Flavobacterium sp.
CAAACCTCGCTCTCTCCGAAACGCTGACCTCCGACTTGAGGTTTACCTCCACGTGGTTTTTGCGTACTCAATGAGTATGGTCCTATAGAACGTGCGTGCATTTTATCATCAACCATGTGTCCGAGTTTCAACATATAGATCACTCCGACAGTTGCTGGCTGGTGGAAACGCTCTCCAGTTCCTCCATCATATAAGTAGGTATGTCCAAAACGTGGAATTCCGGCTTCATCAGTCAAGGCGTTAATCTGGTCTAATGTTGCTCCGTCAAAAATTGGTGTAGCATATTTTCTACCCAAGTTCATTCCGGCCCAACCTAGTACTGTTTCATAAATCTGACCAATGTTCATACGCGATGGTACTCCAAGTGGATTCAATACGATATCTACTGGTGTTCCGTCTTCAAGGAACGGCATGTCTTCGTGACGAACGATACGGGCAACAATACCTTTGTTACCGTGACGTCCTGCCATTTTATCCCCTACTTTCAGTTTACGTTTCTTAGCGATGTATACTTTCGCCAATTTCAGAATACCTGCTGGTAATTCGTCTCCAACTGTGATCGTGAATTTCTCTCTTCTCAAGGCACCCTGCAAGTCATTCAACTTGATTTTGTAGTTGTGGATCAAGTCATTTACCAATGTATTTGACTCTTCATCTGCAACCCATTGTCCTTTAGTAAGGTGAGCGAAATCTTCAACAGCCTGAAGCATTTTCTTAGTATATTTTTTACCTTTTGGTAAAACTTCTTCCCCTAAATCGTTCATAACACCCTGAGATGTTTTTCCGTCAACGATAACAAATAATTTTTCAATCAATTTGTCTTTTAACTCAACGAATTTGGTTTCGAATTCCATTTCTAAAGACGTCAAATCGTCTTTATCTTTGGTACGTTTCTTTTTATCTTTTACCGCTCTTGCGAATAATTTTTTGTCAAGAACTACACCGTGTAAAGATGGAGAAGCTTTTAATGAAGCATCTTTTACATCGCCCGCTTTATCCCCGAAGATAGCTCTAAGAAGTTTTTCTTCCGGAGTTGGATCTGATTCTCCTTTAGGTGTAATTTTACCGATTAGAATGTCACCAGGCTTAACCTCGGCTCCAATTCTGATCATTCCGTTTTCATCCAAATCTTTGGTAGCTTCCTCAGAAACGTTAGGAATATCATTAGTCAACTCTTCGTTTCCTAATTTGGTATCTCTTACTTCCAAAGAATAGTCATCAACGTGGATAGAGGTAAAGATATCATCACGAACTACTTTTTCAGAAATCACAATCGCATCCTCGAAGTTATACCCTTTCCAAGGCATGAAGGCAACTTTTAGGTTTCTACCTAAAGCCAACTCTCCATTTTGCGTTGCATATCCTTCGCAAAGTACTTGTCCAGGCTTAACTCTGTCTCCTTTTCTAACGATTGGTTTAAGGTTGATGGAGGTACTTTGGTTCGTTTTTCTAAACTTGATTAACTGATATGTTTTTTCATCCGGGTCAAAACTTACCATTCTTTCAGCTTCAGTTCTATCGTATTTGATAGTAATCATGTTGGCATCAACGTACTCTACAGTACCGTGACCTTCAGCATTAATCAATACTCTTGAATCAGAAGCTACCTGACGCTCAAGACCAGTTCCAACGATAGGTGCTTCAGGACGTAACAATGGTACGGCCTGACGCATCATGTTTGATCCCATCAACGCACGGTTCGCATCATCATGCTCCAAGAACGGAATCAAAGATGCCGAAATTGATGCTATTTGGTTTGGCGCAACGTCAGTATAATGAATTTCTGTTGGATCTACCACAGGGAAATCACCTTCTTCACGGGCAATAACCTTATCAGCAGTAATTTTTCCATTATCATTCATTTCGATGTTTGCCTGAGCAATCATTTTGCCTTCTTCTTCTTCTGCGCTTAGGTAAACTGGTTCTGCAGCTAAATCTACAGCTCCATTTTTCACTTCACGGTAAGGTGTTTCGATGAATCCCATTCCGTTTACCTTAGCGTATACTCCTAATGAAGAAATAAGTCCAATGTTTGGTCCCTCAGGAGTTTCAATTGGGCAAAGACGTCCGTAGTGCGTATAGTGAACGTCACGTACCTCGAATCCGGCTCTTTCTCTTGAAAGTCCACCAGGTCCAAGTGCTGACAATCTTCTTTTGTGTGTAATCTCAGCTAATGGATTGGTTTGATCCATAAATTGAGAAAGCTGGTTGGTTCCAAAGAATGAATTGATTACCGATGATAATGTTTTAGCATTAATCAAATCGATAGGTGTGAACACCTCGTTGTCACGAACGTTCATTCTTTCACGGATAGTACGTGCCATACGTGCTAAACCAACACCGAATTGTTGTGACAATTGCTCACCAACAGTTCTTACACGACGGTTTGATAAGTGATCGATATCATCAATCTCAGCTTTAGAGTTGATCAATTCGATTAAATATTTAACGATAGTAATGATATCCTCTTTAGTCAGGACTTGTTTGTCCATCGGGATATCAAGGTTTAATTTTTTGTTCATTCTGTAACGACCTACTTCACCTAAGTTATAACGTTGGTCTGAGAAGAACAATTTATCTATAATACCACGAGCAGTTTCCTCATCAGGCGGTTCTGCATTACGCAACTGACGGTAGATGTGCTCAACAGCTTCTTTTTCTGAGTTTGTTGGGTCTTTTTGCAACGTGTTGTGGATAATAGCATAATCAGCCTGATTATTATCCTCTTTGTGAAGCAAAATAGATTTTACGTTAGACTCGATGATTTCCTCAACATTGTCTTTGTCAATGATGGTATCACGGTCTAAGATAATCTCATTACGCTCGATAGAAACTACCTCTCCTGTATCCTCGTCCACGAAATCTTCGTGCCAGGTATTCAATACTCTCGCTGCTAATTTTCTACCAATATATTTTTTAAGTCCTGTTTTAGAAACTTTGATTTCCTCTGCAAGGTCAAATATCTCGAGGATATCTTTATCTCTTTCGAAACCAATAGCACGGAATAAAGTTGTTACAGGTAATTTTTTCTTCCTGTCGATATAAGCGTACATTACGCTGTTAATATCGGTTGCGAATTCAATCCATGAACCTTTGAAAGGAATAACCCTAGCTGAATACAATTTGGTTCCGTTTGCGTGGAAAGACTGACCGAAGAAAACTCCCGGTGAACGGTGTAACTGCGATACTACTACACGCTCTGCACCGTTGATTACGAAAGTACCGCTTGGTGTCATATAAGGGATTGTTCCCAAATATACATCCTGTACGATAGTTTCAAAATCCTCATGCTCAGGATCTGTACAGTAAAGTTTCAGACGTGCTTTTAACGGCACGCTGTATGTCAAACCTCTTTCGATACACTCTTGAATGGTGTAACGTGGTGGGTCAACAAAATAATCTAGGAATTCCAATACAAATTGATTTCTTGTATCAGTAATTGGAAAGTTTTCCATGAAGGTGTTGTAAAGCCCTTCGTTGCCTCTCTCATCGGATTTGGTTTCCAATTGGAAGAAATCCTGGAACGATTTAACCTGTACATCCAGGAAATCCGGATATTGAGGAATGTTTTTGGTAGAGGCAAAATTCAATCTTTCAGTCTGATTTGTTATCATCAATGGACAAAATTTTGATTTAAAAAAGTAATTTGTTTGTGTAAAAACACTGTATAATCTCTACTTTCCTTTTTTTGATAATCAATACCTCTTAAAAATAAACCAGGAAATTTGTCTATTTTTTTCTTCGTATTGATTAAAAGCTCATTCATAGCTGAGCCGTTTTTGATAATGAAATTGGATATAATTTCATTATACGAAAAATGGTTTAGGCCGTTGGACGCATGTCCAAGGCCTAAACCTAGTCCTAAAACCGGTGTTTTGTTATTTCAACTCAACAACAGCTCCAGCTTCTTCTAAAGATTTTTTCAAACCTTCAGCTTCTGCTTTAGAAACTCCTTCTTTGATGTTTGCAGGCGCACCATCAACGATATCTTTTGCTTCTTTCAAGCCAAGACCTGTTAATTCTTTTACAGCTTTAACTACTGCTAATTTAGAAGCACCAGCATCTTTCAATACTACTGTGAATTCTGTTTGCTCTTCAGCAGCTCCACCGTCACCAGCACCACCAGCAGCAACTACTACTGCAGCAGCAGCAGGCTCGATTCCGTACTCATCTTTTAATATTGTAGCTAAATCATTAACTTCTTTTACAGTTAAGTTAACTAATTGTTCTGCGAATTGTTTCAAATCTGCCATTTTTTCTATCGTTTAAAATGTTCTTTTAAATTATTATTTTTTTAGTCTGCTCTAATTATTCAGCTGCTTCACCTTTTTGTTCAGCGTTGTTCAACAAAGCTGAAATAATACGTTTAGCAGGCGATTGAAGTAATCCGATGATTTCTCCGATAACTTCTTCTTTAGATTTAAGAGATGCCAAGCTATCTAACATATTGTCTCCAATGTAGATTTCCTGATTGATATAAGCACCTTTAAATACTGGTTTATCAGATTTCTTTCTGAAATCTTTGATGATTTTAGCAGGAGCATTTGCTACATTAGCAATGAACACTGATGAGTTCCCTTTTAATACTGTTGGTAAATCACCGTAGTCATTTGCTGAAGCCTCCATAGCTTTCTCAAGCAAAGTATTTTTAACTACTTCCAGTTTGATTCCCGCTTTGAAACAAGCTCTTCTTAAGTTTGAAGTTGTTTCTGCATCCAATCCTGAAGTATCTGCAATATAAATTATATTACTTTCAGCCAACTTTGCAGTTAAATCTTCTATCGCGATTGATTTTTCTTCTCTTGTCATAATAAAATATTTTTAACTACCAATTATACTGCTTTAGGATCTAAGGCAATAGCAGGACTCATAGTACTGGACAAGTGAATAGACTTGATGTACTGACCTTTAGCTGCAGTTGGTTTTAATTTGATTAATGTTTGTATAATTTCGTGAGCGTTCTCAGTTATTTTGTCTGCATCAAAAGAAATTCTTCCGATACCAGCGTGAACGATTCCGGTTTTGTCAACTTTGAAGTCGATTTTACCAGATTTCACTTCCTGAACTGCTTTTCCAATCTCCATAGTAACAGTACCTGTTTTAGGGTTTGGCATTAAACCTCTTGGTCCTAATACTCTTCCTAATGGTCCTAATTTACCCATAATAGCCGGCATTGTGATGATTACATCAACATCTGTCCAACCATCTTTAATTTTTTGAAGATAATCATCCAATCCTACGTGGTCAGCTCCGGCAGCTTTTGCCTCAGCTTCTTTATCAGGAGTTACCAAAGCCAAAACTTTAATATCTTTACCTGTTCCATGAGGAAGGGTTACAACACCTCTTACCATTTGGTTTGCTTTTCTTGGATCAACTCCTAAACGAACAGCAATATCTACTGACTCATCAAATTTTGCAGAAGCAACTGTTTTCAATAAAGATGAAGCATCTTTTAATGAATACAATTTGTTTTTCTCAATTTTTGAAGCAGCCTCTTTTTGTTTTTTTGTCAATTTTGCCATGTCTTATCCTTTGTTTATAGGAGAATCTCCAGTTACAGTTAATCCCATTGATCTAGCTGTTCCAGCAACCATACTCATCGCAGATTCGATAGTGAATGCATTTAAATCAGGCATCTTGTCTTCAGCAATCGTTTTGATTTGGTCCCATGAAACGTTACCAACTTTACGACGATTAGGCTCTCCAGAACCAGATTTTAATTTAGCAGCATCCAATAATTGAATTGCAGCAGGTGGAGTTTTCACGACAAAATCGAATGATTTGTCTTTGTACACGGTAATTTGTACCGGTAACACTTTGCCAGGTTGATCTTGTGTTCTAGCATTAAATTGCTTACAGAACTCCATGATGTTTACCCCAGCAGCTCCCAGAGCAGGTCCAACCGGTGGCGATGGGTTCGCAGCACCTCCCTTAACTTGTAGTTTAACTACTTTACTAATCTCTTTAGCCATTGTTTTAAATAAAATTGCATCGGTCTGTGGAAGCAGACTTTTGCGGTTTATAATAGTGTAACAAATTATACTTTTTCAACTTGCATAAATGCCAGTTCCAGTGGAGTTTTTCTTCCGAAAATTTTCACCATAACTTCCAGTTTACGCTTATCTTCATTTATTTTTTCAATAGTTCCGTTGAAACCGTTGAAAGGACCATCTATTACTTTGATGGTTTCACCAATAGTATATGGTATATTTTGATTATCGGTATTTACAGCCAATTCGTCTACTTTACCAAGCATACGGTTAACTTCCGACATTCTCAAAGGCACTGGATCTCCTCCTTTTACTTCACCTAAAAATCCAATCACACCTGTAATTGATTTGATAATGTGTGGTATTTCACCAATTAGGTTAGCTTCAATCATCACATAACCCGGAAAGTAAACTTTATCCTTAGCTATTTTTTTCCCGTCTCTTACCTGCACTACTTTTTCAGTTGGAACAAGAACCTGGGAAATGTGATCTGACATTCCTAATCTATTGATTTCAGTTTCGATGTAAGCTTTGACTTTATTTTCCTGTCCGCTTACAGCCCGAACTACATACCATTTCTTTACATTATTATCAGCCATTTCAGAGAAATTACGATTTAATCAGTTTAAAAATCCCTGCTATTGCTCTAGAACACATTTCATCAACACCCCATGTTGCTAAAGCAAAAACAATTGAAAAGACAGCCACAACAATAGTTAGTCGCTGAACTTCTGCCCATTCTGGCCAAGTAACATTTGATTTTAATTCTTCAAATGCTTCTGATATATAATTAACAATCTTTTTCATTGTATTTATTTTTGCACGGGCGGAGGGATTCGAACCCCCATCAACGGTTTTGGAGACCGCTA
>CAMFLD010000155.1 GCA_945957245.1 uncultured Flavobacterium sp.
ACATTAGGTGCATACAAATTATTTATTGAAGGGAAGAACACAAGAGGTTCTATTGTAACTACGGCTCCCAATAGTTACGGACGAAATGTAGGTTTAGCAGGCGATGCAGTTGATTTTACTGCTGCTGCAGAAAATACGGTTCATACGGTAGTTCACGTTAAAAATGTTTCTATCAGAACAGTTTCCGACCCTATCATGGAGTTTTTCTATGGTACCCGTGGAGGACAGCAACAGGAACAGATAGGAACAGGTTCAGGAGTGATCATTTCTGAAGACGGTTATATAGTAACCAACAACCATGTGGTAAAAGATGCTACGGATTTGGAAGTTACGCTTAATAATAACAAATCATACAAAGCAAAACTCATTGGAACCGATTCTAAAATGGACATTGCTTTGTTGAAAATCAATGCTGATGAAAAGCTGCCTTATTCCACCTTTGCCGATTCAGATGCGGTTAAAGTAGGCGAATGGGTTTTGGCTGTGGGTAATCCTTATAACCTGACCTCTACGGTTACTGCCGGAATTGTTTCGGCAAAAGCCCGAAATTTGGAAAACAACGGACTTCAGTCTTTCATCCAGACTGATGCTGCTGTAAATCCCGGGAATTCGGGTGGTGCTTTAGTAAATACCCGTGGGGAATTAATTGGAATCAACACCATGATTTCTTCTCCTACCGGAAGTTATGCCGGATATTCTTTTGCCATTCCATCCAATATTACCAGAAAAATTATTGAAGACATTATGGAATATGGTAATGTACAACGAGGAATTCTTGGTGTTGAAGGAGGTGAATTGAACAGTAAAGTTTCAAAAGAATTGGGAGTTAATGACACCGAAGGTTTCTATATTAATAAAGTAACCAAAAATTCAGGTGCAGAAAAAGCCGGTTTGCAAAAAGGAGATATCATCAAAAAACTGGACAGTCAAAAAATCAATTCTTTTTCTGAGCTTTCCGGTTATATCAGTACCAAAAGACCAAATGATAAGGTAAATGTAACTTTCATAAGGGATGGTCAAACCAAAACAGCTTCAGTTACTCTTATCAAAAATGAATTGGTAACGACTGAATTCAAAGGATTGGAATTGGAAGATATTGATGCAGCCGACAAGAAAAAATTCAGAATTGGTTATGGCGTCCGTATCAAAGATATCAACAACGACAATCTGAAACAATATTATGACCAGCTCAAAGGAAGTATTATCCTTTCCGTTGATAATGTTAAGGCTACCGATGTTGAAACCATTTCCAAATTTTTAAATAAAAAAGACGAAAACCAAAGCGTTAATATCCAAATGATAAATGGAATTGGCCAGGTAATACAAATAATTTTATAATAAAAAGGGTTAGTTATTGATGAAACCAGTCCAGTTTTTGGACTGGTTTTTTTATTGTAAAAAAAGTAACGAAATCGTTTTCGTTAAATGCGGTAATTTTATATTTTTGCGCCACCCGAAGCCGACAGGCCAAATTGAACGGAGTTACATTTAATTTACACAACTAAAACAATTTATCTTCTATGGACAGTAACAAATTTTACGAAAAGGAGTTATCATTTCAGGCTGACAGACGAAAGGCTGCGGTAGAACTAATCAAGATCATCAGTGATTTGTGGTATGACAAATCCATCGAATTGGTGCTTTTCAGAAACCAATTGATTGACCGGAATGTTAGCGACATTATTAACTTTCACGAATATGCCGGAGAATTTGTTCAGAAACCTATTAATATTTTTGATTCGGTAGAGATTGCAAGAGCTATTCTCAATTTAGATTTGCCACCATCACGTATTGATATTGGAAAATTAACTTATGAATATCATCTGGAAGATAACAAGTATGATGACAGTCGTGCCTTTGTTATTGACAAACTTAAAAACGCTAAAGATTTCCACGACTTAAAACCAAAAGATGTTGTATTATATGGTTTTGGACGTATCGGACGTTTATTAGCACGTGAAATGATGAGTAAAATGGGTAAAGGACAACAACTACGTCTTCGTGCCATCGTTACTCGTGACCGCAATGATGCGACTTCTTTAGAGAAAAGAGCTTCTCTATTACGTTATGATTCTGTTCATGGAGATTTTCAAGGTTCGGTTCAGGCTGATGCCGAAAATCAGGCGTTGATTATCAACGGAACTACGGTTCATGTAATTACCGCTGCAGGTCCGGAAGAGATTGATTATACTAAATACGGAATTGAAGATGCTTTATTGATTGACAATACCGGAGCTTTCACTACAGAGGAAGCTTTAAAAAGACACATGACTTCAAAAGGAGTTAGCAAAGTGTTATTGACAGCTCCCGGAAAAGGAGTACCTAATATTGTTTATGGTGTAAATCACAATGACCACAATCCGGATACTGTTGATATTTTTTCTGCAGCGTCCTGCACCACTAATGCTATCACTCCGGTATTAAAAGTAGTAGAAGATGCACTAGGAGTAGTAAAAGGTCACATTGAAACGATTCATGCTTATACAAACGACCAAAATCTGGTTGATAATATGCACAAAAAGTACCGCCGTGGCCGGGCAGCAGCACTTAACATGGTTATTACTGAAACCGGGGCAGGAACTGCTGTTGCAAAAGCATTGCCAAATTTGGCCGGAAAACTGACTTCAAATGCTATCCGTGTTCCGGTCCCAAATGGTTCTTTAGTGGTTATGAACCTGGAAGTGGGCAAAAAGACTTCTCTTGAAGAATTCAACAAAATCATGAAAAAATATGCTCTTGAAGGCGAATTGGTAGAGCAAATAAGATATTCCTTAAACAATGAGCTGGTTTCTTCTGACATTGTTGGAACTGCACAACCATCCATTTATGACAGTAATGCTACTATCGTTTCTGCTGACGGAAAGAACATCGTGCTATATGTTTGGTATGACAATGAATATGGTTATAGCCATCAGGTGATCCGCTTGGCAAAATACATTGCTAAAGTTAGAAGATATACTTATTACTAACAGATTATTAATTCAATAATTCAATCTGCTTTTTCTTACAGATTAAGCAGATTTTTTTGTTTTCAACAATTTTTTGTTAATAAATGCATTGCCATTAAAATTTAATTATTATTTTCAGCCTCTAATTTGACCCCATCAAATCTATTATTTATGAAAAAAGTGCTTATCGGTTTAGTAACCTTATCTTGTTTTGCCTTTGCCCGTGTGGGTGAACCTAAAGTTGAGACCTATAGTTATGGTCAGAACGGAATGGAGCTAGTGGCCCGTTCGAAAAAAGGCGTTATTATTGTTAGTACCTATAACTCCAAAATGACAATCCGTCAAGACATTGCCCGTAAATTGTATGATTTGTATCTTGACAACAAGCTGCAAAACGATAAAAAAATTACCGTTGAAGGTAGTGAAGCTGATGTTACCGGCAAATGCATCATCCGTAAAAAGAATAGTTTAACTGCTGTAGATTTTTACTACGAGGTTGTAGAATGGGATTCGGGTCTCAAGGAAATTTATCAGAATAAAAAATAAAATAAAAAAGCTCAACAAATGTTGAGCTTTTTTATTTATCAATCTATTGATTACGCTTTCCCAGCCGCAATCAGATTCAGTGCTGAACCGGCTACAAACCATCCAATCTGGCTTTCGTTGTAAGTATGGTTAGCCATGATAATATCTTTAGATCCGTCAGCGTGAACAAATTCTAACGTTAATGGTTTACCCGGCGCAAATTCTGTTAAATCTAAGAAGTTGATTGTATCATCTTCCTGTATTTTATCATAATCCGCTTCGTTAGCAAAAGTCAACGCCAACATTCCCTGTTTCTTAAGATTGGTTTCGTGGATACGGGCAAATGATTTTACCAATACCGCTTTAACTCCCAGGAATCTTGGTTCCATTGCAGCATGCTCACGTGATGAACCTTCGCCATAGTTTTGGTCACCAACAACAATTGTTGGAATACCGGCCGCTTTATAAGCTCTTTGTACGGCAGGAACTGCTCCGTATTCACCATTTAATTGGTTTTTCACTTTGTTAGCTTCCTGATTGAAAGCATTTACAGCGCCAATTAGCATATTATTTGAAATATTATCCAAATGCCCACGGAAACGTAACCAAGGTCCTGCCATAGAAATATGGTCTGTAGTACATTTTCCAAAAGCTTTGATTAACAACTTAGCACCTGTAATGTTTTTACCATCCCAAGCTTCAAAAGGAGCTAACAACTGTAACCTGTCAGATGTTGGCGATACCACCACTTCCACTTTGCTTCCGTCAGCTGCCGGTGCCTGGAATCCTGCATCTTCTACATCAAAACCTCTTTTTGGCAATTCATCACCATGAGGTGGATTTAATTTCACAGCTTCACCGTTATCGTTTAATAGAGTATCTGTAATTGGGTTGAAAGACAAATCACCTGAAATTGCCAATGCTGCCACCATTTCCGGGGAAGTTACAAAGGCATGCGTATTGGGATTACCATCAGCACGTTTAGAGAAGTTCCTGTTGAACGAATGTACGATGGTATTTTTCTCTTCTTTATCAGCTCCAGCTCTGTCCCATTGTCCGATACAAGGTCCGCAGGCATTTGTAAATACTTTGGTACCCATTTTCTCAAAAGTAGCAATGATTCCGTCTCTTTCAATAGTGTAACGGATTTGCTCAGAACCCGGATTGATTCCGAATTCCGCTTTAGGTGTAATTCCGTGTGCAACCGCCTGCTCTACGATAGAAGCGGCACGGGCCATATCTTCGTATGAGGAATTAGTACAAGAACCGATTAGTCCCCACTCTATTTTAAGCGGCCAACCATTTTTAGTTGCTTCTTCCTTCATTTTTGAAACCGGGGTTCCTCTGTCCGGAGTAAACGGTCCGTTGATATGCGGTTCCAGTTCTGATAAATTAATTTCAATAACCTGATCAAAATACTGGCTTGGGTTAGCGTAAACATCTGCATCTCCAGTTAGATAATCTGCAACTTTATCAGCAGCATCAACGATATCCTGACGTCCGGTAGCCGTTAAATACCTTCTCATGGAATCATCATAACCAAAAGTTGAAGTTGTAGCACCAATTTCGGCACCCATATTACAGATGGTTCCTTTTCCTGTGCAGGACATTGAGGTTGCTCCTTCACCGAAATATTCTACAATAGCACCGGTTCCTCCTTTTACAGTAAGGATATCGGCTACTTTTAGGATTACATCTTTTGGAGCAGTCCATCCGTTTAATTTTCCGGTAAGTTTTACTCCTATCAGTTTAGGGAATTTCAACTCCCATGACATTCCAGACATCACATCAACAGCATCTGCACCTCCTACTCCAATTGCCAGCATTCCTAATCCACCGGCATTTACCGTATGTGAATCGGTACCAATCATCATTCCGCCCGGAAAAGCATAATTTTCCAAAACAATTTGGTGTATAATTCCCGAACCCGGTTTCCAAAACCCGATTCCGTATTTATTAGATACTGAAGAAAGGAAATCAAAAACTTCCTTAGACTGCTTATTGGCTACGGCCAAATCGGTAGTAGCACCTACTTTTGCCTGAATTAAGTGATCACAGTGTACCGTGGTTGGCACTGCCACTTTACTTTTACCAGCGTGCATGAACTGTAGCAAAGCCATTTGTGCCGTAGCATCCTGGCAGGCTACTCTATCCGGAGCGAAATCTACATAGTCCTTTCCACGGGTGAAAGCCTGTGTAGGATTTCCATCCCATAAATGTGAGTATAAAATCTTTTCAGAAAGCGTTAATGGTCGGCCTACTAATTCACGTGCTTTGTCAACACGCTCTGCCATTGTCCCATAAACTTTTTTAATCATTTCAATATCAAAAGCCATATATATTGGGTTTATTTGTTTTGCAGTGCAAATTTACGAAAACGTTATACTTCTGTAAATAATTTTCAGGAAATATATTGTTTAGACAGTGTGTTTTACGAAAAACTAATTTTTGACGATATATTTTTGAAAATAAGACATTTAAAAAGTAAAAAATTACTAAATCCTAATTTTAATAACCGCTGTTTTCCTTTGTTTTAATTCAGTATAAATAAGAAAGCTTCAAAAATTACTTATTTGAAAAAAATCAACAAATATTAGGTCAGTTCAATTTAATATTTAACTTTGTATTTCAAAGTTCTTTTAAAATTAAATTAATTATGAAAACAACAGGAAGCTATTTAACAAATTATCTGAGAAAAGACGGGGTGTTTATCAGTATTGGCACTTCGGTAGTAAGCACTATTTTATTAATAACAGCCTTGGTGGCAGCTGAAAATGATGTAAGAGATCTGGAAAGCTTATGTTTTTTTGGGGTAGTTATCGAACTCATATATGGTTTGATACTCGGCATTCTGTTATTCAAAAAGAAAGCTAAGTATGCTCACCTTATTCCGTTTCTCTTTCTGAATTGGTTCATCGGTTGTTTTTGCACTAACATTTACATCAACATTTTTGAGAATCTTCCTATTTGGGTTTATGTTACAACATTCTTGTTTTGCCTATCTTCATTCCTGATTTATAATGAGTCTGCCAATAGAAAAGTTAATCTGGTTGCCTATTTAGTAAATGGTGTAAGCATTACTTTAATCTTTTATTATGCAATCTATCTTATTCCGTTTGCTTTCTTCTCATTCATTGGTATACTTGCTTTAGGCATTGGTTTTTACGGTCTGGTTCCGGCTACAGTTCTAATAATCCATATTGTCCACCTTAGTAAAAAGTCTACCGATAAAAAGGAAATGATCTTTTTGGGCAGCGGATTTTTAACTGTCTTAATAAGCCTGACTGTTTTTATCATTCTACTCCTGT
>CAMFLD010000156.1 GCA_945957245.1 uncultured Flavobacterium sp.
CTACACACTGCATATCGTCGGCAGCGTCAGATGTGTATAAGAGACAGACAGTGCTTACTTCATTCAAATCTAAATGCAGCAATTGGTTGAAATCCTTTTTCAGATAAAGATTTCCAAAAGATTCAGGAGCAATTGTTTTGTAGTCATTTTTGATGATTGCTTCGATATAGGCATCAATCAATTCTATTTCTTTAGCAATTACTTTATTGTAAAGTGTTTCCGAAGTATCGGATGCTTCTTTGGTAACAAAATCTCTGGCAATGATTTGGCCGTTGTCCAACTCTTCGTCAATTTCATGAATTGTGGCTCCGATAGGAGTATCATTGATTATAGCAAAAACCTGCGGGTACCAACCTCTGTTGATTGGATTGTAACCCGGGTGAATATTGATACATTTCACAGCATTTACCAAATCAGCCGGAAATATCTGTTTGCAATGAACTGACAGCACCAAATCGTAATCTCCTATAATCTCGTCAATGTGTTCCTGATTTTTCAGATTAAAAACCTTTACATTCAGGTCTTCTGATATTATAAAAGATTCCTTGTTTGAAAAAGGACTGATGGAAAAGGTAAATTTGGTATCAGCAAAATGCTTCTTTTCAATTACCTTTTGGAATTGCTGGCAGAGATATAAGTTATCGGATATGATCAGGCAATTTTTATACATATTCTAGCTGTTTGCGATGACCTGAGAATCAAGATGACCACCTTTACGGATAAAAACCAATTCTACTAACCATAAAACTTTGGGCTCATAAGGTCTGTTAAGATCGGTGATTTCAAAAAGCCGGTAACCATTTTCATCCATAAAATTAATCAGTTTCAGGAAACTGTTGTCAAATGACTTATTTACTACCCCGGCTTCTACCATAAAGATTTCGGTTTTTCCAAAATAATTGGAAGCTCCTTTCAGCACCTGAATATCTAACCCTTCTGCATCAATCTTGATAATATCCGGTGTAGGCAGCCCTGTTTCAGCCAGTAATTTATTGAGTGTAATTACCGGAAGTGTCAACTGCTTGTATCCCTTGGCTTTAGCTTCTTCTTCTGTATATTTGAAGCTGCAGCTGTCATCACGACCTAAAATGGTAAATTGAAAGCTACCTTCAGTTTCTCCCGCTCCATAAGGATAAAACTTTACCTTATCATTTGTTTTTAAAATATCTGCAATTGATGCTTCCATCCAGTGTTGAGGCTCAATCAATGTATAATAGGCGTTTGGGAAAAAGTGCAGCGCTTCTCTGGTCCAGGTTCCGTGATTGGCACCTACATCAACAATATGTTTTGGTTCGAAATTGAAGTTTTTCAAAGTGTGGTAAAAGTTTTTCAATAAAAAATCCTTACCGCTTACATGAAGGTTGTGCTCTTTATTGACAATCACAAGTCCAAAGCCGGAAGCTATTTTATTAATTACTTTTTTTATTTTTTTCTTCATTTGATCTGTTAGATTAATTATTCGATAGACCAGTCAAAAACAGGTTTAATAAACCCGGGCTCCCTTCCCATCCAGGCTCCTATTGGTCTTTCACCTTCCTGAACATTGAAAGCCATAATGTCTTTTTCTATAAATAAGGCCGAATTGGAATTCTGGATTACAAAAAAAGTCAGGTAATAAGACCCAATGTTCAAAAATCCTTTCGGTAATTTGCATTTAATGTTATTGAATCCTTTTTTAAGTTTAAGGTCTTTATTGATATGGGAAATCGTGAACAATGGTTCGCCTGTCTCGCTGTTAACTACATAAGTAACGTGCAACGTATGCGGGGTTTCCTTCAAAGTGAATTGGGTGTTAATCTCAATTTCCTGATACTCATCCAGTAATTCGTCCGGACCTTTTCCTACAGGGTTAATGGTTATTTGATGTAATGTGAATTCGGGTTTGTCATATTCGGCAGAAAATATTCTTGAGTTTTGTACTTCGGCATCACCGCTAAGATAATAACCTACTGCGTTTTCAACGGTATCGTATTTTTTAACCATACCATTTTCCAACACAATTGCTTTAGAACAGAAACTTTTAACAGCTGCCATATTATGGCTAACAAACAGTACGGTTCTTCCCTGTCCGCGGCTAATGTCACCCATTTTTCCAAGACACTTTTTTTGGAATTCAGCATCACCTACAGCAAGTACCTCATCAACAATCAGGATTTCGCTTTCCAAATGCGCTGCTACGGCAAAAGCCAAACGCACATACATTCCTGAAGAATATCTTTTTACAGGAGTATCAACATATCTTTCAACCCCGGAGAAATCTATTATTTCATCTAGTTTTCTTGTAATTTCTTTTTTGCGCATTCCAAGGATGGCTCCATTGAGGTAGATATTTTCTCTTCCTGTAAGTTCCGGATGAAAACCTGTTCCCACTTCCAAAAGGCTGGCAATTCTTCCTTTTACTTTAATTTCTCCTGTTGTTGGACTAGTCACTCTGGATAACAATTTGAGTAACGTACTTTTCCCAGCTCCATTTTTACCGATAATTCCAACGGCTTCACCTTGGTTGATTTCGAAATTGATATCTCTAAGCGACCATACAATATCGCTACTGCCTTTGGTGCTTCGGTCGTTGGTTTCCCCAATTTTAAGAAATGGGTCTTCTTTACCACGAACTTTGGTTATCCAGAAACGCTCAATATCCCGTGAAATGGTTCCGGTTCCGATTTGTCCTATCTGATAGGCTTTGGACAAATTCTCAACATGTATGACTGGTTTACTCATTAGATCGTATCAACGAAGTTTTTTTCGGTTTTATTAAAGATAACAATTCCCATAAACAGAATTATTATTGTAAATATGGTAGAATAAGCCATGTTTGAAAAGCTCAATTCTCCCTGACCCAGAAAAGCATATCGGAATGCTTCGATAATTCCGGTCATAGGGTTCTTGTCTACTATCCAGGCGTATCCTTTCTCTCGGGCATAACTCAGCGGATAAATTACGGTTGTACCGTACATCAATAGCTGAACACCAAAGGTTACCAAAAAGGTTAAATCCCTGTATTTTGTTGTCATTGCTGTGATAATCAATCCGAATCCCAAACCAAGTAAAGCCATAAGCAATACAAGGAAAGGAAAAAGCAAAGCTGCTAGAGTTATTGTAAAACTTGCACCCGGAGTTGGGAACAGATAAAAATAAAGCATCATGCAAAGCATCAGAGCAAACTGCACTCCAAATCTAACCAGATTACTTACTACTATACTTAAAGGCATAATTAATCTGGGGAAATATACTTTTCCAAAAATATTGGCATTATCTCTAAAAACGGTACTTGTTTTGGTAAGACAATCTGCAAAATAATTCCAGGCTGTAATTCCGGATAAATAGAAAAGGTATTTAGGTACTCCATCGGTACTGATTCCGGCCAAATTTCCGAAGATAAAACTAAAAACTATTGTAGTGAAGATAGGTTGGATAAAAAACCATAACGGCCCTAAAACGGTTTGCTTATAAAAGCTTACAAAGTCTCTTTTAACAAACAATATCAACAAATCCCTGTAATGCCAAAGGTCTTTAAACTTCAAATCAAAAAGTGAAGTATGTCCTTTAATGACTAAATCCCAGTTTTGGGACTGTTTGTTATTATCCATTATTGGTTTGGAGATTTTAATTTGTTTTTAATTGGCTGCAAATATATAAATTACAAGGTGTGCAGAAAAGAATTGATTTGATTTCTTTGGCAAATGGTTAACATTTGCTGAAAACGCAATATTTCATTATTTTTGCTTAAAATACATTTATTTGATACACTTCTTCCGACAGAAAAAACCTTTTTTAAGCGACCTAATCCCTGATAATTTTATAGATATCCATTCGCATTTATTACCTGGGATAGATGATGGCGCCCCTACTATTACCGATACAGCCCTACTTATTGACAGCCTTCAGTCTATCGGATTTAAGAAGTTTATTACGACACCACATATCATGGGAGAGGTCTGGGAAAACACAAGCCAGAGTATTACGGAAAAGCTGGTTTCAACAGTTTCCAGTCTAAATATTGCTACCATTGACAATCGCCTTAAAGCTGCTGCCGAATACATGATGGATGCTGAATTTTGGGAACTCTTTAAAAATGAGCCTCTTTTATGTCTAAAAGACAATCATGTATTGGTTGAAATATCCTATCTACATCCGCCAATTCAATTGTATGACATTTTATTTGAATTGCAGGTTGCCGGTTACCAGCCGGTATTAGCGCACCCGGAGCGTTATAATTATTTTCACGAATTTTCACTTGACAATTATAAAAAACTTAAAAAGGCCGGATGCCTGTTTCAACTTAACATGTTATCTGCAACAGGTTATTATGGTGAAAGGGTTGCTAAAACAGCTGATTTGCTTTTAAAAGCCAATATGATTGATTTTATCGGTTCTGATGTACATCACGAAAGACATTTAGAATTTATGAGTAAAAAAATTGTTTTGAAAAATCACGAATACCTTACGCCGGTTTTCCAAAACAATTCTTTCTTCAATTTTTAAATTTCTTTCTTTTTACTTTTTGAAAAAGGATAAAAATCTATCCAACAGAGATTTTTTTGTCCCCATGTCAGCATCATAGCCATAACCGTAACCGTAAGCATAACTGTACTTGTAGTTATAACCATAGGCTCCATAACCTTTGTAATTTGAACCCACATTATTGATTACATAAGCCATATTCTTAAGCTTGCCTTTATCACTAAGGTTAACTGAAAACTCTAGGATTTTCTTAGGTGTATAATCGGCTCTCACAACATAGAGCGTAGTATCTACCAAGTGCGAAATTACAAGCGTATCGGTCACTAGTAATGTCGGTGGTGTATCAACGATTATAAAATCATATTCTTTTTTGGCTTCAGCTATTAATTTTTCCAAACGACCATTTGACAATAATTCGGCTGGGTTTGGCGGAATGGTTCCTGACAGTATGATATCCAAATTCTCATTATCAAGATATTTCTTGTTTATAGTAGTACGCCAATCAACTGAAACATCGTGTAGATAATCCTGAAGACCTCTCTGATTCTTCTTAATATTCAGATAGTTATGCAATTGAGGATTTCTCATATCTGCTCCGATAAGCAATACTTTCTTGTTCATTATAGAGAATGAAATGGACAAATTCAGAGCTGTAAATGTTTTCCCTTCCCCTTTTATGGTAGAAGTTATCATAATAGTCTGAGCTGATTCTTCATTTTGAAGTGGGAAAATATAAGTCAGGTTCGTTCTCAAAATCCTAAACGACTCCCCTAATATAGACCTGTCATTAATACCTGTAAGTCTGTTTTCTGTATTGATATGCGGAACCTCAGAAAGGATGATTTTGTTTCTTGTTAGTTTTATTATGTCTTCTTTGGTATGCAGTTTGTCATCTAAAAGGAATCCAATATACAAAATCGAGAAAGGAATCAACAATCCAACAAGGATTGAAGCCAAATAATAAGTTCCCTTTTTAGGGGCCACCGGGCTTGAATTTGTCATAGCATAATCTACAACTTTTATCGATGATGAAGCAATGGCTACATTGATTGCAGCTTCTTCTCTCTTTTGCAGAAGCAGTAAATATAGAGTTTCCTTAATATTTTGCTGTCTTTCAATACCTCTAAGTACTTTCTCGTTGTTTGGTATCGCACTAAACTTTTCTGAGGAAGTACTTTTGATATAATCATTTTTAGAAAGCGATACTTCAAGCTCTTTCTGATAAGCCTTTATAGATTCGAAAATATTGGTTTTAAGTCCGGTTAATTTAGTATTTAATGCCTTAATAATAGGGTTGTTGGAACCACCACTTACCGCTTGACGGTCACGTTCCAATACAACAGCATTATAATCCGATATGAATTGGTTGATTCCGTTATTGGTAATTCCAATATTTGCCGGCAACAGTCCTAAATTCTTATCTGATCTTACTGTTTGCTCCAATACTTTTGATAAGGCAATTTGGGTTTCAACCTGGAAAACATCATTAGTGGCATCTACTTTCCCTTTTGTTGCAGTAACCGCATCATCGGTAATAAATGTCAGCCCATTGTTGCGTTTATAGTTCGCTTTATTCGTTTCAACTGAATCCAATTGGCGTTCCAATGATTTGAACCTATCGTTTACGAAGTTAATGGTTCTTTCAGAAACCAACCTTCTGTCATTCAATCCGTCAGCATCAAACTGTTTGATGATTTCGTTCAGAATTACTTCAGATTTGTCTCTATTGGCTCCAACTAATGACAATATAAGAATATCTGAATTTTTGTTACTGTTGGAAATACCTATACTATTGGCGAGTCCTGAAGCTACAGAACGAACAGAAGCGTGCACGATAAGGAACTTTCTTCCACTTAGCGAACTGAGTTTTGTACCAACCTGTAACGATAGTCGGTAAGGGATGCCATTAAGATATTGAACTGAATTAAAAGGAAGTGTTTTAGAAGATGAACCTGAAGATTCGCTTACGATCCTGTATCCATCATTGGCAATTTCAATTTCAAACGAAATGGACTTATCATCCATTTCTGCAGAAGTATCAAGCCAGTCAATTGTAAACGGTCGGTTTTTCCAGATTTCAATATTATTCAAATAGCCAACATTATAGTATTGGTTATTCAAATTCAGGCTTTTACAAACCTGTTCCATCAATCTGTAGGATTTCAGGACTTCAATTTCATTATCAAGATTTACTTTGTTTTTACCTAATAAGGCAACCGGGCTGTTTGGGAGAATGATACTGTTTTTTGTATCATCAATAATTTTGACTTTCCCTAAAGTTTTGTTAGTGTATTGAACTGCTTT
>CAMFLD010000157.1 GCA_945957245.1 uncultured Flavobacterium sp.
AATTAATTCTGAAAAATGAGATTTTATAACCTGCTAATTACCACTTCATTAGTACTGACCCTTATAAGTTGTGGAGACACCCAAAAAGAAAAACAAAGCTATTTTGGCTTTGACGAAAACAATATGAAACCTCTTTATCTGGCTACAGAGAAAGTAGATTTGACTTTATTGAATACCAAAAATAAAACTATTGACAGTGTTGCTTATTATATAAATGACAAACGGGTTTCCTCTGTTAAAGCTAATGGCAAATTTACTTTAGACCTGAATGGAAAAAAACTAGGGTACCAAAATATAAAAGCCCTCGTTTATTTTGAAGGGGATACAGTTTCTACTAAAACCCGTATTGAAGTGGCTTCAGGTGTTGAGCCAAAATCATTGAAATATACTGTTGTCAATACTTATCCTCATGATATCAATGCCTTCACGGAAGGTTTTGAGTTTTTCCGTGATACGCTTATGGAAAGTACCGGACAAAACGGAAAATCTTATTTTGCTAAAACCAATTATAAAACGGGAGCTACCTACAAAAAAGTAGATCTTGATGCTCAATATTTTGGTGAAGGTATTACCGTGCTGAATAACAAAATCTATCAATTGACCTGGCAGAATAAAACCGGATTTATCTACGATGCCAATACACTTAAAAAAATTAAAACATTTACATTCGACAAAAACGTTGAAGGCTGGGGAATGACGAATGATGGTAAAAACATCTATCAATCAGACGGAACCGAAAAAATCTGGACTATGAATCCGGAAACCCAGAAACTGGTCGATTATGTAAATGTATATACCAAAACCAGTAAAATTAAAGCCATTAATGAGTTGGAATGGATTAACGGTAAAATTTATGGTAACATCTGGCAATATGATGCCATTGCTGTTATTGATCCAAAAACCGGTGCTGTTGAAGGTGTATTGGATTTATCAGCACTGCACGCCAAAATAACCAACAAAGAAGCGGATGTATTAAATGGGATTGCTTATAACAAAAAAACAAATACCATTTTTGTAACCGGAAAAAACTGGGATAAAACATTTGAAATAAAAGTAAGCGAATAATTTTTAAGACGCTTTCCAACCTTTTGTCCAAAATAGGGCTCTTTATAATAAAAGTGAATTATTATGGCCAAAATTAATATCTCTATTCCGCAACCCTGCCACGAAAACTGGGAAACCATGACGCCTTCCGACCGCGGTCGTTTCTGTGCCTCGTGTCAAAAGAATGTAGTCGATTTTAACAAAGCTTCCGATAGGGAAATTGTTACTGCTTTTCAAAAGGACAGCAACCTTTGCAGCCGTTTTTTAAATTCACAACTCAACCGTGATTTAGTCAAACCCGAAAAGAAAAATCCTGTTTGGCTGGCAACCTTTACCGCTTTTATAAGTTTGTTTGGCCTAAACGAAGCTGTATCGCAAGAAAAAGTGCCTACAGAGCAAACTGATAACAGAGCTTTAGGAAAATATATAATTACCGAACCAAAACCTACGGAGATAGAAGTTTCAGGAGTGGTTTCAGATAAAACAGGCCCATTGCCGGGAGCGACTGTAACACTTAAAAGAACTGGTAAATCAGTACAAACAGACATTGATGGAAATTATAAAATCAATGCCGAATACAATGACATTTTAATTTTCTCATTTGTTGGTGTTGAAGATAAAGAAATTGTTGTTGATGCGAACATTGTAAACCAATGCAATAACCAAGTTCCATTAAAAACTATTCTTGAAGGAGCTATTAATGGCTTTCCTGAAAAAAAGCGTACATTTCTAGGAAAAATATTCCATCGTATTGGTAATTTATTTAGATAATTTTATGGCCAGAATCAATATCTCCATACCGCAACCCTGCCAAGAAAACTGGGAAACCATGACGCCTTCTGATCGGGGTCGTTTCTGTGCTTCGTGTCAAAAGAATGTAATCGATTTTACCAAAGCTTCCGACAGAGAAATCGTTTCTGCCTTTCAACAAAATAATAACCTTTGCGGCCGTTTTTTAAATTCGCAACTCAACCGTGATTTGGTCAAATCCGAAAAGAAAAATCCTGTTTGGCTGGCTACCGTTACCGCTTTTATAAGCCTGTTTAGTTTAAACGAAGTTGTATCTCAGGAAAAAACACCTACTGAACAAACCATTAATCAGAAGATTTCGGGAATAACACCAAAACTTATGATTCAAATAAAAGGTCAAGTTCTGGATGATGAAGGTTCACCATTAGGTAATGTATTGATTTTGGTAAAAAACAAAAAAATCACTTTTTCATCAGATGAATCAGGAAACTTCAATGTATTGATTGAACCTAGGGATATCTTGTTTTTTTCAAAAGAAGGTTATACTTCAGAAAATGAGGAGTACTTTTTTGATACTGAAAGAGGACACTTTAATGTACGTTTATATAAAGTAGGGATTCATAGTTACATGTTAGGTGGTGCCATTTCAGGGACAATGATTTCCTCGAAAAAACGAACTCTTTTCGGTCGTTTCTTCCATTGGATAGGTAATTTATTTAGATAAAAAAGTCCCGTTTTTGAAACGGGACTTTTTTTATTTCTTTTTAAACTCTATTTTGTCTTTGTCATAAGCAAAAGTGGTTTGCTGGTTTTTGCCCTTTTGGGTTATTGTTCCATCCGGATTTAATACAAATTCAAAGCCTTCCCTTCTGATTTTTTCCTGTGTTTCAGAAGCCGCTGTTCCGCCAAGGGAAACTTTTTCAGTAATATGATTGGTTAGTTGGTAATTGGAGTACACTTGTTTTTTCGAAACCAATTCATAAATTACCGAATATACTGTTGTTTTGTCTTCTGTTTTATTTGCCGATACTGTTGTACTAACTTCAGTCCAGGTAAGCAGGTATAATTTAACTCCGTTTGCCATGAAAGAACTTAATTTACAGTTATTAGGTTTAAAAGCAGCATCTACAGCTTTTACTACTAAAGCATCGTTTGTTTTTCCTTTTTCAGTTATGGAAATCTGAAAGTTTCCATTTTTGATTTCTACCTGTAGGTTGTCGAGTTTTGGCAAGGCTGATGCAGTAGCGGTGGTTGCTTTTTTACCTCCTCCTTTTTTCTTTTGGGCTACCCCATTAAACGTTAACAATCCCATACATAGAAACAAGAATATTTTTTTCATAGCTAAATGATTTTTTGGTTAAATAGAAAGCCAATGTACAAAATAATCCTTTCACAAACTGTTAAATAAAAAAACCGGATAATTGCTTATCCGGTTTTTGCTTAATACCTATTTTTAACTCTATTACTTAACCTCTTCGAATTCTACATCCTGAGTGTTGTCACCCTGAGCTTCACCTTGCGGCTGTGCTTCCTGAGCCTGACCTGCCTGACCTTGAGCATACATAGCTTCTGTAGCAGTTTTCCATGCAGCATTTACTTTGTCAAGACCACTTTGGATGGCACTTAAATCCTGAGCCTGATGAGCAGCTTTTAATTCTGTTAGAGCTGATTCGATAGTTGATTTATGCTCGTCAGATAGTTTATCTCCAAGCTCTTTCAATTGGCTTTCAGTTTGGAAAATCATACTGTCTGCTTCGTTTAGTTTGTCCGCTTTTTCTTTAGCAACTCTATCCGATTCAGCATTCATCTCAGCATCTTTTTTCATTCTTTCAATTTCTTCCGGTGTCAATCCTGAAGACGCTTCGATACGGATGTCATGCGATTTTCCTGTTCCTTTGTCAGTAGCTGAAACTTTGATAATACCATTGGCATCGATATCAAAAGTTACTTCGATTTGAGGAACTCCTCTTGGTGCAGGCGGAATCCCGTCTAAGTGAAAACGCCCGATAGTTTTGTTATCTGCAGCCATTGTTCTTTCTCCTTGTAATACATGGATTTCAACACTTGGCTGATTATCTGCTGCAGTAGAGAATACCTGTGACTTTTTAGTTGGGATAGTTGTATTGGCTTCAATCAATTTTGTCATTACATTACCCATAGTTTCAATTCCCAGAGATAAAGGTGTAACGTCAAGCAACAATACATCTTTTACATCTCCGGATAAAACTCCTCCCTGGATAGCAGCTCCGATAGCTACAACCTCATCAGGATTTACGCCTTTTGATGGTTTTTTACCAAAGAATTTTTCAACCTGCTCCTGAATTACCGGAATCCTTGTTGAACCTCCTACTAAGATTACTTCATCAATATCTGATGTTTTCAAACCAGCATCACTTAAAGCTTTTGCTACAGGTTCCATAGAACGTTTTACCAATTTTTCAGCTAATTGCTCAAATTTGGCTCTTGTTAATGTTTTTACCAGGTGTTTTGGACCTGAAGCTGTAGCAGTAACATAAGGTAAGTTGATTTCTGTTTGTGTTGAAGAAGACAACTCGATTTTAGCTTTCTCAGCAGCTTCTTTCAAACGTTGCAATGCCATTGGATCCAAACGCAAATCAATTCCTTCTTCAGAGTTGAATTCGTTAGCCATCCAATCAATGATTACCTGATCAAAATCATCACCTCCTAAGTGTGTGTCTCCATTGGTTGACAATACTTCAAATACTCCATCTCCTAATTCCAGTACCGAAATATCGAAAGTACCTCCTCCTAAATCGTAAACTGCAATCTTTTGGTCTTTTCCTTTTTTGTCCAATCCGTAAGCCAATGCTGCTGCTGTAGGCTCATTGATAATTCTCATTACTTTAAGACCGGCAATCTCACCGGCTTCTTTAGTAGCCTGACGTTGCGCATCATTAAAGTAAGCCGGTACGGTAATAACCGCTTCGGTTACGGTTTGCCCAAGATAATCTTCGGCTGTTTTTTTCATTTTTTGAAGTGTCATGGCAGACAATTCCTGTGGCGTATATAAACGTCCGTCAATATCAACACGTGGTGTGTTGTTGTCTCCTTTAACTACTGCGTAAGGCACTTTTTTGGCCTCATCAGTAACTTCAGCAAAAGTATGTCCCATAAAACGTTTGATGGAAGCAACCGTTTTTGTTGGATTGGTTACCGCCTGACGCTTAGCAGGATCTCCTACTTTAATTTCTCCTCCATCAACAAATGCAATGATGGACGGTGTTGTTCTTTTTCCTTCTGAATTAGGGATAACTACTGCCTCCTGCCCTTCCATTACGGCAACGCAAGAATTTGTTGTTCCTAAGTCAATTCCAATTATTTTTCCCATTTTTATTATCTCCTTTTAGGTTTTATTTTTTGATTATTCCTCTACGAGTGAATAGTACTTTGTGTTGTACGTTTTCCCAAATGACAACTACTGTGCCAAGCATTAAATTGTCAGTTTTTAGAAAGTAAATATGACAACATGACATTTTTCATGTACAAAAAGACAGAAACTTAGAGTACATATTTTACAGAAAGATTGAAAACTCTACCATCTATGGGAGCCCAAAGTTTGTCAAAAGTAGGATTGGCAATGGTACCCGAATAAATTCTGCCATAATCACTTTGCCTGAAATTAAAGAGGTTTTCGCAATTAAGCACAAATGTAAATTCCTTGAATTGGTATTGAATCATTGCTGCTGCCAATAAATAGTTTTTAACAGGCTGGTAATTTTGGTCCAATTGGTTAGCAATCAAACTACTTTCAATTCCGAATCGCCATGCTTCGGAAGCTTCATAAAATAAAGTAGTTGAAAAGTTATGCTTTGGCGTTACCGGTAAACTCTGATGCAATCCATCGTATCGTTTTTGAACATCGGTATAAACATATCCTAAATACAATTCGAAATCATCAAATTCCAATCGGCAATAGGATTGAAAACCTTTGGTTAAAAGTGGTGCCGAAGCATTTTGAAGACTCACAACGCCGGAAGTCTGAGAACTGTCAAAAATGGGATTCTTTATCAACGTATAGAAAAAAGATTGATTCAAAGTAATATCCAGCCCATTGTCGAGTTTCTTTTTATAATTTACATCGGCATTGAATCCTCTTGACCATTCTGCTTTAAGATTGGCATTGGCATTCGTTTTAGCCAAATCGGTCTCCAAATCAATATAATTCAATACTACTGGCGATTTGTATCCAAATCCACCATTGAGTCGGGCTGAAAATTCCGGATTAAATTTGTATAAAACCGATAATCTTGGCAAGGCAAAGTTCCCATATTTCGTATTAAAATCATACCTAAAACCACTTTCCAAAACCAATTTTTCAGTTGGCTTGTAGGTATTTTGAATAAAGGTTCCAAAAGTTCCATATTTATAGTCGGGAGCCATCGGCAATAGCTGTGCAGTATTATTTTTAAAAACATCGCCATTAAAATTGATTCCACCTACCCAATTCATCTTTTCTGATTTGTGAAAATAAGATGCTTCGGAATAGAAAATCGTTTGCTTGCCGTTAAAAACATAATCTTTAGTATCTAAAGTCTGATTCAAAAAACTACTGCTTGTTTTTATAACAAAATTGCTGCTTTTTGATATTTCATATTGCCATTTGGTATCAATATTATGACGTTGCATCTTAGTGGCAATGTGATATAAGGAAGCATCATAATTATTAAAATAATTATTATCACCTCCTTTTCTGTTGTCAAAAGTTCCGGCATAATTTGCCGTGAAAGTTAATTTTGGAGAAACATAAAAGATAAATCGGGGATGAATCAGCGTACTGCTCACTTTAGCAACATCGGTCAGTCCGTCGTTATCAATATCCAAATGATTTTGGAATGTCTGACCTGCAAAAAAAGTAAAACCGAAGCTTTTATTTCGTTTCGAATAATACCCATTAAGATTTGTTTCTGAAAGTGTGGTCTGATTTGCGGTAAAGCTAAGT